>NZ_PSRR01000023.1 GCF_004296405.1 Bradyrhizobium sp. Leo170 | reverse complement strand
CTAGGTCGCGCGCGGCAAGACAGTCCAAACTCAGTCAAGAGCCCAATAGTATCGCAGGGCTGCAATCGGTCGATCAAGCGGAAGACGACAAACTAAAGCGCAAGCTTACGATCTGCCGCGGCTGCAAGTAGCAGGTCGCCGACAACCCCCGGCCAAGCTTCGCCTTCGGGTACTCACGCCGCGATTTTCGCAGGCCAACCCGCGCAGGTCATCTGCCGCCTTGGACCCCGCGGCAAGCTGCCAGCATCGACTCGTGGGCGCTTCGACGATCGTCGACGATGCCGGCGCGCTCGGGCGTAGTGGTGATGAAGTCCGCCCAAGATGGCGCGTGAACTGATCACACCAGTCTGCTGAACCGGGCGGAAAACCGGCGCATCCTTGTTAAGGGATCGATGAGTTCTGACGCGGTTGTAGTAGTCCGCATACGATCGCAGGATTCGGCGCAGATGCGCCTCGCCTAAGACTATGATGTGGTCCACACACTCACGCCGGATCGATCCGATCAGCCGTTCAGCCGTTCAGCCGTTCAGCCGTTCAGCCGTTCAGCCGCCAGCTTAGGCGATTCCATCACGTCAGCAACTCGGATAAGGTTTCGGTACACACAGCTACTTCGAATTCGCGGAGACGATTCTCGTTACGCCGGCCTGACGGGCCGGCAGTTTGGAGGATGGCTAACTAACGCACTCTGCATCCGCTCCCTGATTTACGCAGACCGCACGGTATTGAGGAACTTGCCTACTTCGACCTTCAGCCGGTCGCTGTCGCGCGCCAGCGATCGCGCCGCCGAAAGCACCTCCGACGAGGCCGATCCTGTTTCGCTGGCCCCTTGTTGCACGTCGATGATGCTGGAACTGACCTGATGGGTGCCCATCGCCGCCTGTTGCAGGTTTCGCGAGATTTCCTGTGTCGCCGCACTTTGCTCTTCGACTGCGGAGGCGATCGTCGATGAAATCTCTGACATCCGCTCGATTGTTGCACCGATTTCCTTAATCGCGTCCACCGACTCCCTCGTCGCGACTTGGATCCCGGCGATCTGCTGGCCGATCTCGCCGGTGGCTTTCGCCGTTTGCTCCGCCAAAGCCTTCACTTCGGACGCAACAACGGCAAAGCCACGGCCGGCATCACCGGCCCGCGCCGCCTCGATCGTTGCGTTCAACGCCAACAGGTTGGTCTGCCCAGCGATGCTGCTGATCAATTCGACGACGGCACCGATCCGACCGGCCGCTTTGGCCAGTTCGTCAACGTTGGCGTTGGTCATGCGGGCTTGATCGACGGCCGCGCTGGCGATGCGGGCGGACTCCTGGACCTGGCGACCGATCTCGTTCACTGACGAGTTCATTTCTTCAGTCGCAGAGGCCACAGACTGCACATTGGCGGAGGCCTGCTCCGATGCTGTCGCCACCACCGCAGTCAACTGCTGCGCCCGTTCCGCTGTCGAGGTCAGGCTACCCGCGGAGCTCTCCAATTCCGTCGACGCCGACGACACCGTCTCGACGATCTCGCCTACGATCGTCTCGAATTCCCGAGTGATGCTATCGACACGCTGGCTACGTTGAATCTTGGCTTCGGCATCGGCCGCGGCAGCAGTGTCGCTGGCCTTCTTTTCGATCAGCGCTTGTTTGAACATCTGCAAGGTGTTTGCCATCTTGCCCATTTCGGTTTTCGCGCCATGATACGGCACTTCAGCGCTGAGATCGCCATGGGCAAGCGCCTGCATAGGGCCCACGATCGAGGCGATGCCGCTTGATACGCTGCGTACCAGGTAGACCGCGACGCTGATTCCTGCCGCGGCCGACGCAGCAAGAATGGTCGCGAGCAGAAGGAAGGCGAAATTGTAGTTGTCCTCAGCAGCGATACCCGCATCGTCCGCGCCCTTGTTATTCAGATCGACGTCGCGATCGAGGATGACGTCTGCTGCCTTCCCGACCGGATAGGCCTTGGTCTCGTTGAATTCGAACGCATCATGGGGAATTCTGCCAATGCTGTCGCGCGACAGAACCACGACTTGCTGGACCATTGCTTCGTAGCGTTCCCATTGCTGGACCCAGTCATTGTAGATGGCACGTTCTTCCGATGAACTGATAAGTGGCTCATAGCGCTGACGGATTTTCAGCAGGCTCTGCGACGCCTCCACCAGCCGCTTCTCCGCGGCTGTCTTGGCGGCCAGCGTTTCGGCCAGGATATGCAGACGGACGATCCCACGATATCCCGTGGCAATGCTGCGCAACTCGCCGAGCGTGCGCACGCTCGGTAACCAGAGGCGCTGGATCTCCGTCGTGTTGGCATTGATGGAGCGCATGCTTGCGACGGCAAGCAAGCCCATGCCCGTCATGGCAATCAGAAGAAAGAACACCACGATCGTGATCTTGGTACGGATGGATATCTGGGCAAGCATGAGGGCGTCCTTCGGGAGCGTGGTCAGGGCGCGAACGACCTTGTCAAGGAACCGAATCACGGAGCCGAGATAGAAAGTCATCGCTTGCCGACAACCGTTAGAGTGCCGAACTTGCACAAGGGTTAAGTGACGAGTTCGTGCCGGCAAAGGTCTGTTGCGCGTGGCGCAACGGTGATCATTCGCCGGATCGGCACGCTCTCGCGTCGTTGCACTTTCCAGGGCCGGCATTCGGTCGGCGTGGCGCCGATCGGGCTGCGATCGAGGCGGTCAAATCGGCCGCCACTCACCCAGATACTTCCGCGCCCGTTGGTCGCGAGCTATCCTCCATCGAAGGGCGATCCCAATAGGCTGGACTCGCGTAGCGCAGTGCCAGAAACGCGAGGAGAGCCTGAACCTTGGGAGAGACGATTTTCTTCGGCGGGTAGACGCCCCAGATCGCCGGCTCCGGGCCGCGTGCTGCGAACCAGTCCCAATCGCCCAACAGCGGGACAAGGCGCCCTGCCCGCAGATTTTCACCCACCAACCATGACGGCAACAGCGCCACGCCGAGCCCCGCCACGGCTGCGTCGTGCAGGACATCGGAACTGTTCGCGCGAACGTTTCCACTCACGGCAATCTCGTATAGTTCTGTCGATGCGTCACTGTGCCGCCGGAAGTACCAGCAATCGCCGGTTGCCGTCTTGGAAGCCAAACAATTGTGCTTGGCCAGGTCACCCGGCTGGGCGACCGAACCTTGATTCCGAAGATAGGCAGGACTAGCAACGACGACACGTCGATGCGCGGCGAGGCGCCGCGCCACCATGGTCGAATCCCTGAGCGCGCCAATTCGCACTGCGACGTCATCCCCGGACTCGATCATGTCGACCATCACATCGGTCAGCGTGGCATCAATGCGAATATCGGGATATTCGGCGATGAAATCCTTCATGTGCGGCATGACGTGCAACCGCCCGAACGTGGTTGACATGTTGATCCGCAACAGTCCTCGCGGTTTCCCGTTCAGCGACGTCGTCACGGCGCGAGCGTCCCCCACGGCGTTCAGGATATGCGTAGCCCGCTCGTAGAACACGGCACCGGCCTCGGTCAGGTGCAGACGGCGCGTCGACCGATTGAGCAGGGTCGCGGCGAGATCGTATTCTAGAGCCGCAACATGACGGGAAATCGTCGATACCTTCACGCCGAGGTCCATCGCGGCCAGCGAGAAGCTGCCGAGTTCGACTGTACGGGTGAAGGCGCGCATGGCCATGAGGTAGTCCATCGACGACGTATCCCGTTTTCCAGTCACGCAACAATCATTTGCCGCACGGGGGGTTTTCCACCCAGAAATCCAGTGTCATGCTGCGCTTAGATTCAATTTCCAGAGCGATATCCGCCATGGCCCGCGTACGCACAGATCGCAGATCGTCAGCCGCCATCGTCGCTACAGCGTCCCCTTCCACGCCATCGCCGCAACCAGCAAAGCCGGCTCGTCCACGCCTCGTTGGCGTCGTCGGACTCGGTCGAATGGGACGTGCTTTTGCTGAAAACCTCGGCGCCGCGGGCTATCCGATCATCGTGTGGGATGCGTCTCAGGCTCAAATCGATGCCGTGGTGCGACCGGGGATCATCGCGGCCGCGAACCTCGCCGATCTCGCAGATTGCGACGTTGTGATCACTTCGTTGCCCGACGACGACGCGCTGGCAAGCGTTGCGACCGGTCCGCAGGGACTGCTCGATATGCTCGCGACCGGCGCCATCCACATCTCGATGAGCACGGTGAGCCCGCCCCTCTCCCGCCATCTGGCCGCGGCCCATGCGGCACGCAGCCAAAATTATGTTTCTGCTCCGATTCTCGGCAATCCGGACATGGCACATACGGGGGACGTGTTCATTCTCGCAGCGGGTCCCCATGCCGCTATCGATAGTGTTCGCCCACTGCTCGAAGTTCTCGGCCAACGTCTCTTCGTCATCGGCGAAGAGGCTGCCGCCGCCAACCTCATGAAGCTCGCGGCTAATGTCTTGACCGCACTGACCATGCAAGGCGTGGCCGAAGTCCTCGCGCTGCTCCGCAAGGGCGGAATTGATCATCGCATCGGCTTCGACATCCTCACCAATTCGCTGTTCGACTCGCGCGTTCATCGAACCTATGGCGGCAAGATCGCCAATGAGCGGTACTGTCCACCGGGCATGCCCGCACCACTGGCAGTCAAGGACCTCCGGCTGGCGCTTGCCGAAGCCGAAAGACATAGCGCGCCGATGCCAGCGGCCAGCCTGGTCCACGATCGCCTCGTCGCCATGGTCGCTCACGGCTGGACCAATCTCGATTGGTCCGCGCTTGGCCTGCTGGCGGCACAGGACGCCGGCTTGCCCGACATCATCCCGGCAGAAAGCGGCACTGCCGCTCCAACGACGGAGCAGGCGGCGATTCATACCGACAAAACGTCCGCCTTGTCCGTGACGCCGATTGATCATGTCTATCCTCCTTCTACGACCGGCAAACGATCCACAGACGCGGGTAAGGCATCAATGCTGGCCACGCCACTCGCTGAACTCACCCATAACGGAAGCGACCCCTCCCGGCTGATCTCTCCGACAAGTCGATCGCGGTGATCGACAACCGGGAGAGCCGAAACCAGCGGTGACGATGACAACATCGGCACCGGCCAGAGCGGACTGTCAGTGGTGGACCCGCAATGAAACATCGGCACCCACCACCGCAGCCGCGTGGGAACGGTGGAGCGCCTTGCCCACCGGAGATCCTGCGGTCACGTCGAGGAGCAGATGTCCCCAAGCCATTGCAGCATCGCCAGATGGCCGGGGGTTTCTCCAATTCGCCCTGCTCCCGCCAACACAATCTTCGTGCGCGATATATCAATCCATGGAGACGTCAGCCGACGTCGCCCTCTCCAACAATTCGCAGTGTCGCGGTTTTCACGGGTTCAGACGGTTCATCGATGAATTGCCGTTCCGGATGCATCGCCAGGCTTGTCACTGTTCCAGCCAGAAGCAGGCCGATCGAACACAGGAACGGCAGGTACCAACTGCCCGTGAGGTCGAGGATCAGGCCGAATGTCACCGACGACAAGATGCCGGCCAGCGCGAAGCCGATATTCATCATCGCGCTGGCTGTGCCGCCATATTGCGGCGCGATGTCCATGGGGACTGCCCAGGCTGGAGCAATCACAAGCTCGAGGAAGAAGAAGCCTGCGGCCAGCACCATCGTGATGATCATCACGTCATCGAGAAACATCATCGCTGTCAGGCACGCGGCGGAACCAAGCATGCCGACCCACACTACGGCCAGCCGCGCGAGCTTCACGTTTCCCGTGCGTCGCTTGATGGCATCGCTCATCAGGCCGCCCACGGTATCGCCGACCACACCTGCGAAGAACACGCCAGATGCAAACGCTGCAGATTTCTTCAGATCGAACCCATGGCCGTCTAGGAAGAACGACGGCAGCCAGTTGAGATAGACCCACGCGGACCAGCCGTAGCAAAAGTAGGTGAAGGTCACCGGCGCCATGCGCCATGCAAGGCGACGCCAAGGTACTCTGCGCGCCTTGGCGGGCGCCCGCTCCGGCAAATCTATGAGGTCTTCGGGGAGAACCTTGGGATGATCGCGAGGGTCATCGCGATAGTAGTACGCCCAGAAGAAGACCCAGAGCACAGTCAACACACCCATGGCGGCGAACGATCCGCGCCATCCCCAGAGAATGACCAGCGCAGCCACGATCGGTGGCGTCACCGCGTTACCCAACCGGGAGAACGAATGGGTAATGCCCTGAACGAAACCGTAGCGGTCCTGCGGAATCCAGGCCTGCATGCCGCGCGTAGCAGATGGAAACATCACGCTCTCGCCAAAGCCGAGCAGCAAGCGACAAGCGAACAGGCCTACCAGGCCGGTTACCATGCTGGTCGCGAAGGTCGCCACAGCGGCGACGGTCACGCAGGCGATCAGAACACGGCGGGCGCCAAAACGATCTGCGAGCCAGCCGCCGAACACCATGAAAAGCACGTAGGGATAACTGAAGGCGGAAAACACCAAGCCCATTTCGGCGTTCGAGATTCCGAACTCGTGCCGCATCAGGCTCGCCGTCGTACTGATGTTCACGCGATCGACATATGCCGAAAAGTACAGGACGCACAGCAGGAACAGTACAATACTCGGCGCAGAGAACAGCGACCTCGGCCATCGCTGCCGTTGAACAACCTCTTGTTCTTTTTTCACTTTCATTCCCCTGAGAGAGATTACTGAAGAGGCACTCGTCACCGCCGAACCCGGGATGCATTGCCGCACCCCAGGTTCGGAGGACTATTTCACTCTGCCATCGACGTCAGCCTCACCATTTTCATTCCAAACCTGAATCGAGCGATCAGATGATCTTGAATGTGAGAAGGATGAAGTACGTCGGGATGGTGAACAGTGCCAGGACAGTAGTCAGCGCGGTCATGACGGCAACGTAGTTGGCATCTGCCTTGTACGCCCGCGCTGCGATCGAGACCTGGGTCATCACGGGCATGGCCGATTCAATGATCAGGACGCTGCGCATGAAATCGGGGACATCGAAGATGTAGCAGACCCCGATCGTCACCGCAGGCGCTATCAGGAATCGTGCAGCAATCAAGATTCCCATGTCCGGGGTGATGCGAACGCTGCGTAGATTCGCCACATAGATCGCAATGCCGATGAACAACATCGCCAGTGGTGTTGTCATGCTGCCGAGGTAAGTCATCGTGCTGTTGGCAAATGTCGGCAGCTTCACGGAGAACAGTATGAGGAGGATGGCCACCACGGCGCCGATCAAGGGTGGCGACATAATGTTCTTGATCGTCTGCAAGCTGAACACGCGAGGCACAGCTACATCGGAATTCTCGGTGTTCTGGAGGCGAGCGAACTTCGGTCCATCGATGCTGAGGCCGTAGGCCCCGATCGTCCAGAACAGCAGCGACTGCACCAGATAATACATCACCGCGATCGGCAACGCCTTATCGCCGAACAGTGCAATGTTTACCGGAAATCCGATAAAGGCGCTGTTCGAGACGAAGAACATGGCTCGAAATACGCCGCGCCGATGCTCTGGAATGTTGATTATTCTCGAGACGATAATGCCGATGATCCAGAGAGCCAACATCGAGCACAGTGGCACGATGACGGCGACGCCGAGCTGTAGCAGGTCCTCCTTCTTGTAGGACTTCATCATACTGACGATCATGTAGAGTGGGATGGTGACCGTCATTGCGAACTTGGAAAATAGTTGCCCAATATCCTTATTGAACCACTTGATTTGGGTCAGATAGTAACCGAGCGTGATCATCAGCATGCAACTGATTACCCCACTTAGGGATTCAAAAATGGCCACATGAGTCTCCGTTGGGTGTGAGGATATTGAGAAACGGAAGGTCGGATATTTCGTTTTCCGCCGATCGATCTCGTCCAAGTCGATCGAATGGTCGGCGGCAGAAATGGGTCATTCGGCCGCCTCCATCGCTTCCCGGATTTGCCGAGCCGCGTTGTTGAAGGGGACCGCCGCCATCGCGATGGACGGAACTTGCGGGAACGCTTCTGTCGTCAAGCTCGACAGCACCTGACCAGGATTCATCTCGACGAACAGGGTCGTCCCCAGTTCGACAAGAACCTGCGTGGAATCGTGCCAGCGGACCGGATGCGCAATGTTGGTGGCGAAGTCGTCTCGAATACGATCCAGCACGCGCGTCGGACGAGCCCTGCGATTGGTCATGTACTTGGTTTGCACCGTTCCAGGCTCGAGCGTCGGAAGCTGCTCGACCAGTACATCCGCGACTCCCTGCAGAAGCGGACAGTGAGACGGCACCGCGACGGCAAGGCGCTCCGCCTTCTTGCAACCGGCCTGAAGGGCGAGTTCGACGACCCGGTCCACGCCCGGCAGCGCCCCGGCCACTACAATCTGGCGCGGCGCGTTGAGATTTCCGACATAGACAGGAAACGCTTCGGTCGTGGCCTTGGCCACCAGCGCAGACACCTGCTCCTCGTCGAGACCGACGACGGCGGCGAGGCCATAGCCTGTGGTGAACTGCGCCTCCATCAGACTCGCGCGTAGGTGAACGAGGCGAACACCGTCGGCGAAGGATAGCGCGCCGCACGTTGTCGCCGCCGCATAAGCGCCCACCGAAAGGCCGGCGACGGCATCGGGAAATGCGCCCTCGGCCGCCAGCGCACGGGCCACGGCGACGCCCGCAACATAGATCGCCACCTGGGTCGATACCGTCGACGCCAGGGTCTTTGCTTCGTCGAGCTCGCGCACGTCTCTGCCCAGTACGCTGCTCGCCGCATCGAGCGTGGACGTCACGCTTGGATGATCGGGCAGTTCGTGAAGCATACCTGCACGCTGGGATCCCTGGCCGGGAAACAGAAAGGCGATGGTCATGCGACTTCTCCCTATGCGTTTGACCACGGGTCGCGGACAAGCCGCGCGCCGCCGTCGCAAGTCTTCAATCGCCGCCGAAGCGACCGACCGTCGCAATATTCGCGCAGTGAAAAGCCGCCCTGCGGCGTCTCGACTTGAATGTCGGCAACGGCGTCGATGCCTGCGACCGCCTCCAGCAACAGATTGCCGTCTTGCTCCGACAGGTACGACGCAGCGTAGACGACAAGGTCGAGATCACTGGACGCGGTGGCGACCGGCACACCCGTTGCCAATTCAAAGCCAACGCTGCCGACCGGCCCCCAGGGCAGATTGAGATCTGCCCAAGCCGACATGACCGCGTAAAATCCCTCCAATGCCGGCATCGCGTCGCGGCGAGCCTGTGTTGGCTCCTGGCGCTGCGACAACAAATCTTCCGGCCTGACCCGTCTTGTGATAGAGCCGGAAGCCACTGCGCCGGCGAAGCGCTCGTCACGTGCGCTGCCACGAACGCCGACCGGGATCAGACCCGGTGACACGCGGCCACGTCGCACCACCATGACCAGCTCTGCAGCGAGAGTAGTGGCGACCCAAGCCGGCGTTGGCGTCGGCGTCGCCGCAATGAAGCTCCGCGGATCATCGATCCACACCAGATCATGCGGACGGAATTTGTGCGGGGTACCGATCTGTCGGGTCATGGTTCTCGCCGCGCATGGCGGCTTTCCTGTCATCGCTCGCTTGAAGGTAGGTTGCGCTCGCCTCGCCTCTCTGAGGCGAGCGCAGTTCTTGTCAGGAAGGAGCCCACTGCCGGGTCATGAGCTCGCGGACCTTGATAGAGCCCTTGCGGAACGCCTTGGCGCCGTCCGACTCGAGGCGGACATCAAGGGTGCGCGGGGAGTTGCGCGCGTCTGCGATCGCCTCGATCAAGGCGCTCTTGACCTGTTCGACCGTCGCCTTCGCCGGGGTGTCGGGGTTGGCAACTTTGAGCAGCGAGTGAAGTCCGCCGAGCTTGTTGAAAGACCCGATGTCGTAGGCCATCGGAACAATCGTCTCACCGAGCTTGTCGAGTTCGGCGACACTGCGGCGCGTGATGCGGGCCGCCGCGTCCTTGTACATGGCGTGAATCAGAACCTCCGGATCGTCGAACGCGATCATCCGGTTGGCCTGGCCCGCCAGCGCCAGGAACGCGCCCGACACGCAGCGTCCAACGATCAGAGCGATCACCGGATGACCGGCAGTGCGAGCATCGGCATAGGCTGCAATGATGGCGGCTGCAGCAAGGTGGATGCCGAACAACTCCTCACGGCGGCCATAGGCCTGACTCTTGGAGTCGCAAACCGTGATGATCGGACGTTTCGGACCGTTCTTGTCCGCCTCGATGACGGCACGCAGATTCTTCGTGCCGTACCAACCTTCTTCAAGACCGACCTCCGTGTGGCCGGTCCGCGGGAAGCGCGCGTTGGCATCAGGCGCAACGCCGACGAAGACCGCTTTCTCGCCGCCGAGATTGGCCTCGGCAACCATGAGAGAACCGGGGTTGCCGTCGACCTTGCCGGTACTGCCGGTAAGGGCCTCGAACCACTTGCGCCCGCGATTGTTGAGAGGATTGGTCATTTCGCACCTGCCTTCCATGCATTCCGAATGTCTTCGCCCGTCCACTGCTTGGATGGATCCATCGACTTCAGGCGTTTGATGAAGAGGTCGTATTTGTCGGTTCGCAGTTGCGCGGGCTGCCCCTTGCGGAACAGATCCTTGACGGCCTCGGTCACCGCGTTTGCATCGTCCTCAAGAAGGACGTCCGCAAAGTCGGTGGCGAAGCGCTGCGCGCCGCCATTGACGCTCCACACGAACGGCTTGTCGCTGGCCACGAACTCGTCCTTGCCGGCTTCCAGTTCGATCACTTCGGGGCCGTTCATGCTGAGCCGTGCCTGCCTCGTCATCACCACGTAGGAGGCGAGGCCGGCAGCGAGCGACATGCCGCCAAAGCAGCCGGTCGGTCCCGCGATCACGACGATCAGCGGCGTATGTTTGCGCAACGCCACCATCTCGCTGTAGATCTCGGCGATCACCAGTTCGCCCATGTTGGCTTCCTGAAGCCGCACGCCGCCGCTTTCGAGCGACAGCACCGCGCGGGTCGGGATGCCCTTCTCGTTGTCGAGGCGCGCCAGGCGGAAGGCCTCGGCCATTTTCATGCCGCAGACTTCACCGATCGAGCCGCCCTGGAACTTGCCTTCCATGGCGATGACGACGGCCGGCTGCCCATCGATCTTGCCCTTGGCTACGACGCAGCCGTCATCAGACTGCGTGACGATTCCCTGCATCGGGAGCCAGGGCGATTCCACCCGATCGAACGGACCCAGCAATTCGCGGTACGTACCCTGATCGAGCAATTGCTGAGCCCGTGCCCGCGCGTTGAGCTCGATGTAGCTGCGACGAGTGCTCAATGCGACAACCTCGTCGGATAGTATTGGCGTGAAGGTCATGACTGGCTCTCCTCGACAGCCTGCTGAAGACGCAACGCCACCGTGCCGGGAGTGGCGCCAAAATCGTTAATCTCGATACTTGCGGCTTCCGGGTGCTGGCCGAGAAATCGCTCGAGGACGGCTTTCCAGGTGTCACCGAAGCCGGTGACGCTGGTCTGGATGGTGACGTGGGTGGCGTCGTCGATGGAAGGCTCCATCAGGATCTCGAGATCACCCGATCCGACAACGCCGACATGGGCACGTCGCGCTTTCACCTTCGATGAAGGGAATTGAAAGTTCAGGATTTCCATTGCGAAAAAACTCCTTTGTGGTCGATGTTGACAGGCGAGCCCGCCGACGTGTCGTTGAGGGAGTCCAGGAACAGCGTGGCGGCAAGCAGATCTCCGCTACCTCCCGGAGAGGCGTTCAGCTCAAGCAGATCGATGTCTAGTTGACCCAGCGCATCGCTACCTGGCTGGGTCGATGTGCCGCCCAGTCGGAGGATTTCAGCCGCGCCGGTCTTGGCCGTTTCGAGGGCCTTGGGACCGCCGCGATGGAGCAGGCAGGTGTCGTCAAGCGTCGCCATGATCGACAGCAGAGCATCCAGTCTGGCGAAGGTCTCGGCGATACCGCGAGAGCGGGCCCACCGCAGGGCTGGAAGACCGATGCTCACGACGTGCGGGAAGCCGCTCTGAGCTTCGCCGCGGGCACCGGGCACGCCATGGCGCTCGACCACCCGACTGCCGTTGGTCGCGCCGGTCGGCATTCGGCTATCGCTGAAGCGCGCGATGCCGCCAGCGATGGCTGCAATGTCCTCGGCATCGCCGGGCCGGGTGGACATCACCGCTCCCGCCACCAGCAAACCGAGGGACCAGATGGCACCCTTGTGTGTATTGACGCCACCCGTCGCTGCGAACATCGCAACTTCGCCCTCACGGCCGATTGCTGCGAGCTGCTCACGAATCTGCCGGCCGACAACCGCCCCCCTTGCAGCCCGGGACATGTCCCGGAAGCAGGAATGGAGCGAGCGGGCCGACCGATGCATCAGGTCGATGTCGAGATCGGCATGAGCGCCGGGTCCTCGACTGTCGACCAGCCCTGGCTTGGGCGTCAGGCTGGCTTCCGCGATCAGGGAATCGACGGCCAAGGTGGCAAGTTGCGTCGGGAAGACGCTGATCGGGACGGAGAAGGTCGATGCGACCTGGGCGTCTGCCCTCTCCGCGCGTCGGGCGGAAAGCGACCTCATCACCAGCTCCTGAAGCGTGCGGGGGGCTCGTAGAGACTGCCGGACCAGGTCACGAGATCCTTCATGCTGCGCGCTGCCAGCAGCGATCGGTTGGCATCGGAACGCCGCACGCCGAGATCCTCGGGGTAAGCGACCACGCCTTTCTCCCGCAGCCGCTTGACCTGCTTGGCATTCGACTTGAGGCCGACCTTGGTGACACCGGCGACGGCCGCGACAGCCGCGCGACGCTCTTCGAGGCCATCCGCCTTGTAGAGGTAGGCAATGCCCTCTTCGGTCGCGACGTGCGAGACGTCGTTGCCGTAGAGCATCACCGGCGCGATCGGCAGCTTGGCGTCCTTACCAACCTGGACCGCATCGAGCGTCTCAACGAACAGCGGCACGCCGCCGGCCTTGAACGTCTCGACCACCTGCACGCATAGCTTGCGGCCGCGCACGGTGGCGTCATCCGATGTGATCAATGACAACCACGCCGGCGAGGGATGGCGACGGCCGCGCGCATCGCTACCGAGGTTGGGAGCGCCACCAAAGCCGGCGATGCGTCCCTTCGTGACCGTCGAGGAATTGCCCTCGGAGTCGATCTGCAGGGTCGAGCCCGCGAACAGGTCGACAGCGTAATGGCCAGCCAACTGGGCGAACACGCGATTCGACCGAAGGCTGCCATCCTGGCCAGTGAAGTAGATATCGGGGCGCGCCGCGACATACTTCTCCATACCGTCTTCATTGCCGAAGCTATGAACGCTCTCTACCCATCCGCTCTCGATCGCGGGAATCAGGGTCGGCTGCGGATTGAGAATCCAGTTGCGGCAGATTTTTCCCTTCAGGCCGAGCTTGCCACCATAGGTCGGCAGCAGCAGCTCGATCGACGCAGTGTCGAAACCGACGCCATGGTTGAGCGAGAGAACCTGATGGCGCTCATAGACGCCGCGAATCACCATCATCGCCGTGAGGATCTGCAGCTCCTTGATATCCTTGGGATCACGGGTCTGGATCGGCTCCTTGGCAAACGGGCGATCGGATTCGACGATCACGTCGATCCAGCCGCCGGGAATATCGATGCGTGGAAGCTTATCGACGATCTGGTTGACCTGGACGATGACGATGCCGTCGCGGAATGCAGCAGCTTCGACCATCGACGGCGTGTCTTCGGTATTGGCGCCGGTGTAGATATTGCCCTCATGATCGGCCATATCGGCGCAGACCAGCACCGCATTCGGAATCAAATCGACAAACAAGCGCGCTGAAAGCTCGACATAGGTGTTGATCGAATTCACCTTGATCTGCCCGTCTTCGAGCATCTGCGCGAGACGGAGGCTCTGCGGACCCGCAAAGCTGAAGTCGACCTCGCTGGCGATTCCCTGCTCGAATATCTCCATGTGATCGGGGCGTGCGATCGCCCAGATCACCGCCTTCAGATCGTGAACCTTTTTCGGGTTCACCTTGGCGAGCGAGCGCGAGAGGAAGTCGGCCTGCTTTTGCACGCTCTCGATGACAACACGGTCGCCCGGAACCAGCAGGGTCTCCAGCGCCTCGACGATCTTCTTTTGCGGAAGGAATTTCCCGTTCATCCAAGGGCTCACGAGCGCCATTCGACGCTGCTTTCCCTCTCGGCGCGTTGACCAGTTATGGGCGGTATAAGCCGCTTTATATGTTGTGACATCCATCTTCGATCTCTCCAGCGGACGATTTCAATTCGTGAGCCCGACTTCGGAAGATCATCGAGCTACGCAACTGATGACGACGAGAGATTGCTGGATGATCGATCGCAGGTGAAATCGTATGTTTTGAGATCCGTGATAAGTTCTGTCGATCGGAGCGGGTCGCATGGCGACGCCATGCAGCTCATCTACAATCAACAGATGAGACGAATTCGCGGGCTTTGGAACGCTTGTAATGCGCGCTTCCGTTGATCTAGCGCAATGTCGAACCGTCCGCTTATGACAAACGTTGCGCTCAAGTTAATTCGTCAGTTTGATGTTCGTGATAACCTCGACAAATGACGGCTTCGTTTGCGTCGGGTTTCTCGTCGCAGAGTGATCTGGGGCCGCAACTCATGAAAATTCGTCAACTCCAGATGTTTCTGGCAGTCGCGGAACATCTGAACTTCCGCAAGGCCGCGGAGGAGTTCGGCCTTACCCAGGCGGCACTGAGCCTCGCAATTCAGAATCTGGAGGATGAGATCGGCGTGAGCCTGCTGTTGCGCGGCCGCCAGGAGACGCGGCTCACCTACGCAGGAAATATCTTTCGCGCCGAGATCAGCGAGATGCTGGCAACGGCACAGCACGCGGCGGAGCACACCCGTCGCGCCTCTACCGGCATCCTGCAGCAACTCAAAGTTGGCTTTATTTCAACCGCGATCACCGGGCACTTCCTTCCCAAGCTCGTTGCCGAGTTTCGCCAATCTTTCCCACAGGTCGAGCTGAGGCTGCAAAATCACATCAATACCGAGCAGCTCACCCTGGTCGAAGCCGGCGCCCTCGACGTCGGCTTCATTCGTTTGCCACTGCTGTTTCCGCACGATGTCGAGATGCTCACGGTTCATAGCGAAGACCATGCCGTGGTTGTATCCAAGGACAATCCATTGGCACAGCAGACGATGATCCGGCCGCGCGATATCGAAGGAAATTCCTTCATCATGTATTCGCGACGCAACGCGCCGGGGTATCACGACATAATCATGCGAACGCTGAACAATAACGGAATCAATCCAGACGTCGTCCAGGAGGTCGGAGAAATGTATACCCTGGTATCATTGGTTTCGGTCGGCATCGGCATCGCCATCGCCCCGATCTCCGCGCGCAACTACAACTTGCCAGGCCTCGCTTTTCTGAGAGCGGACTGGTTACCGGCGGCCGAGATCGGCGTCATCTTGCGCAAGCACACGACACAGACTGAGACCCGTCTGTTCATCGATATGGCCCTTCGCGCCCGCGAAAGTCTGACGTGTGAGCCGGCTGACCTTCGTCATCGAACCAACGGCTAATGACCGCCGTCTTTCGCACGATTCAAGGTTACAGACCTCACCCCAAGGACGCGTGTAGATGGAAATCGTTCAACTGCGGTGCTTCCTCGCCGTCGCCGAGGCGCTCCATTTCAGCCGAGCGGCCGAGCATATGCATCTGAGCCAGCCGGCTCTCAGCACGCAGATCGACAAGCTCGAGCAGGAGCTCGGTGTTCTGCTCTTCGAGCGTTCGCACCAGAAGACGACATTGACCGATGCTGGAAGGATCTACCTCAAGGAGGCCCGGGATATCCTGGACATCGGAACGCGCGCTGTCGAGCGGGCAAGGCTGGCAGCCGAGGGCAAGATCGGTCGATTGCGGATCGGGTTCATCTCGACCGCCGCAGCCTATGTGATTCCACCCCTGATCGCCGCTTTTCGCAAGGATTACCCGCGCGTTGAACTCGATCTGCGCCATCATCTGACAGCCGAGCAGCTCGGCCTGATCAGGAGTGGGATGCTCGACGTCGGCTTTTTGCGTCTTCCGCTGCTCGAGCCACGAGGATTGCACACCATCCTCATTCACAAGGAGCCATTCAAGCTGTTCCTGCCAGCGTCGCACCGGCTGGCGACGCAACCGGATCTCGAGCTGTGTCATCTCGACGGCGCAGAGTTCGTCACTTATTCAAAGCGTAACGCACCCGGATACGCCGCAGCGCAATCGCTTGTTCTGAGCGATGCCGGCATTCGCCCTGCGGCCATCCACGAAGCCAGCGACATGTATACGCTGAGCCTGCTCGTGGCAGCGGGGGTCGGCATCGCGATTGCACCAGCGTCGCTGAAAAATTATCGCCTGCCTGGCGTGATCATTCGGGCTTTGCCAGGCCTGCAGCCATCCGAGGTGGCGATCGTGCATAGGGAGGGCATCGATCACCCAGCTGCGTTGGCCTTCATACGCTCGGCGCGTTCCATGATTGATTTTTTCAGCTGATGCGAGCGAAAAAGCGTCACGGCGACGCCAATCCTCGGGACCATATGCCGCGAGCCAGGTCAGAGTCGGCGTGAGCGCCCAGGCTTACTATTCTTCTTCGTCTGCGATGGCCGCGAGAGCATGCGGCTTGCACAGGACTACGCGGCGCCGCCCGGAGCTGACGATGCCCCGCTCCTCCCACACGCTGACGATTCTGCTGACGGTATACAGGGTGGTTCCGACCATTTCGGCGAGGTCACGGCGGGACAGTGGAAACGCGATCTCGATGCCGCGCGCCGTCCGGCCCCCCGACTGATGCGCCAGACGAAGAAGGGTATGACCAATCCGACGCTCGACCCGTTCGGTCGAGACTTCTCGCAGACGAATCTGCATCTCGTGGTATCGCCGGCACAGCAGCGCGACGGCATTGATGGCAATAACGGGATAACGCTCCATGATCTGTCTGAGGCTGGCACTCGTCCAGCCAATCAAATGACTGTCGTCCACAGCGGTCACGGTGCCGGGATGGGTATCGTTTTCCACAAACGCCGCGCAGCCCGCGACCTCTCCCGGACCAATATAACGGATGATAATCTGCTGACCGCCCTGGGCCATCTGCGAAGCCCGTAGCCGGCCCGCGATCACCAGAAAAAGAGACGTCGTGCGGTCGCCCTGTTGAAACAGGATGTCGCCAGCGGCAAGACGCCTTCGTCCCGCCCAAGCTTGAAGGACCCGGAGCGCGTCCGGAGGAGTCCCCTGGAGCAGTTCGGTCCGAGCGAAGAGATCGAGGTCCGGATAGTAGTCCATGCCGACGACTTTCAGGATCTACGCCGACGACGCCGAGGAAGAACTGTTTCTGCGGACAATCGGTTGCTGCCGGTGGGGTCTACAATCTCTGCCTGGATCAGAGGATCCTTGAGCACGAGCGCGGCGAGCCGAGGAAGCTCTCTCAATTCGATCCGATCAAGGAACTGATCGGCCTGACGGAGCACTCTGACTTCCTTTACGAAGTTCCGCACCACCCGCTGACGCAGGCGGCGATGGACCCGCACAAGGCGTCCTTCGACTTCTTCAAAGGCCGTGCTAGATTCCCGACCTTCCTCAAGAAGTGTCAGAACGATAGCTTCGGCTATCCGGATCCCAAGCAGATCAACTGCGTTTTGCCTTTTCGCCATTGCGCGCTTTCTGTTAGATTTCGGTCCCGCAGCACGAACGGTCCGAGCCACCAGACTCTCAATGCCCGGCCCGCTGCCCATGATGCCTGCGAAGGCGATCTCGCTGCGACCTCGCCGAGCAACCAGCCTTGGCGGATCCTTTGCACCGTGCAGGCCCTCGCCTGAGAACAGACCCACGTCTGGCACGCTTATCTTTCCCTCTTTCAGGAGCGGCCTGGCCATCACCGAGTGGCTCGAAATTTCGTGCTCCTACATATCTTCCTTCACATCAACGCGCAGATTTTGTTGACGCGCATTGATGCAACGCAAAACGACTGCCCGCGATGTGTGAGAAACGACAATGTTTACTTCACAGACGGAAGTAAGAACACGAAATTCATGCAGCGACATATATCGACTCTGACGATGAATGAACGCTCACCCGATAAGCAAGAGTAGTGTTCTTAGTGGCTACAACGGAGCTGTGTGTACCGAAAACCCTATCCGAGTTGCTGACGTGATAGAATCGCCTAAGCTGGCGGAATGTTCGGGCCCCTGTGTTTCGTCGTGGCGGTCTTGGCCTGTCCATTCAAGTCGAAAATCCGGCTTGTGGCTGAGAACGTAGCGCTTCGACATCAGTTGATTGTCTTGAGGCGCATCGGTCGTTGGATAAGGATGCGCCGGTCTCTCGTCCGGTTCAGCCGACCGGCAGCATCAAATCGACGGCGATCCTTGGCGGACTCCATCACCACTACGTCCGGGTTTAGGTTTTCGGTACACACAGGTCGAGCTATCGTTGAGATAGGCCATCTGCACCTAGCTGCACTCGTATTCTCTGAACCTTGCTTTAAGCCAGTTGGGGCTTAGGCTGCTCCTCCTCATCATGCGCTCGCAGGAGTTCAAGTAGTCGCTTGCGCATGATCATGCCCGGCCGGTCCGATGGCATGTGCATTTCGATCTTCCGGCTCATATCCACTATAGCGTCGGGGTCAGTCGATTCGAGCATGTCGCGGTCCTCAGCGATGATCGCGGCATCCCAGTCGATCAATTCCTGGGTCGAGCAGTCGGCCTCGGTGTCGTTACGGAAGAGGATCTGAACGACCTGTATTTGGCCGTCGGAGATCGGCGTCGCGCAATTGAAGATGATATGCCGGATGCCCGATGGATACTCCATGTCGAGCCGCCTGCAGAACGGCATGAACCATTTGTTACGCTGGTGTCGCTTCGTGACCGGATCAGTCGTGCCGCTGATCCGATGGGCGCTCGGCGGATTGCGAACGGTGATGACGGTCTCGGCGTCGAAGCCTTCGTCGGTCTCGACGATCTCGTATTTCTCTGGCTTGGGCTGATTGATGTTGCCGAAAGTACCCTTGTGCACGAAAGCGAAGTGGGCGTTGTCGAAGGAGTTCTCCATCAGCCGCAGCGCAGCGGTATTCCATTTTTCGTAGAACTGGTGGATGCGGCGATAATCCGGACGACCATCCTCCGGAACTTCGGGAATGTCGCGCAACGGTTCATCCAGCGCGATCCAAACATAGCCGTATCGCGCCCGCGCCCGAAATGACTGCGCTCGCGCCTCAGGAACGGGCTGCTCGAACGGGAACTGCGGGATCATCACGAGCTTGCCGTCACGATCATACTCCCAACCATGGTAGCCGCAGACGATGTTGCCGTTTTTGCACCAGCCCTTCGACAGTTTCGCGGTGCGATGACAGCAGCGGTCTTCGAGCGCCGCCGGCTGCCCCTCTGCATCGAGGAACAGCACGATCGGTTCACCGAGCAGGGTGAATGGCTTTGGACCATCCTTGAGATGCTCGAGCGGCACGGTCGCATACCAGAAGCGGCGAAGTACCGGCTGTTTGGTGCTGAGCATGATTTCCTCCGCTATCAGGCCGCCATCCGCTCGACCACGCGGAAGGCATCGGATCTGAGTTTTGCGATATCGAGGCCTGGAATGGCGCCGTCCTCGACCACGATGCGGCCACCGACCAAAAGGTAACGCACATGCGCGCTGCCGGCGCAGGTGACCGGCGCGATCATCGGATCGTGCATGCCGAAGTGCCGCGGCTGGTTCAGATCGAAGATCGCGATGTCGGCCTGCTGTCCCGGCGCAAGCGTGCCGATCTCCGGGAAACCGAGGACGCGGGCGCCGCCGGCGGTCGCCCAGTGCACGACGTCTTCGGCCGTCACGGCATGCGCGCCCTTTACGGCGCGATGGGTGTGCCAGCAGCTATGCATTTCGCTGATCATGTCAGCCGCCTCGTTGGAGGCCGCGCCGTCGACACCGAGCGACACCGCGCCGCCAAGCCGCGCCATGTGATCGGCCGGCGCGACACCGGAGCCGAGGCGGCAGTTGGATTGCGGGCAATGCGCCATGCCGGTACCGGTGCTTGCGAGCATCTCGACCTCCCCGGGATCGAGATGCACGAGATGCGCAAACCAGATATCGGGCCCCAGCCAGTCGTGGTCGGCGAGCCATTCCACCGGACGCTTGCCGTGGACCGAGAGGCAGAAGTCGACATAGTCAGCGGTCTCGGAGAGATGGCTGTGCAGCCGGAGCTTCATCCGCCGCGCTGCCGCGATCACCTCCTTCAGCTCGCCAGGATCGAGCGACCAGGTCGGCGTGGTCGGCGCCAGCGCAACACGCGTCAGGCTTCTCGACGATGGATCATGGAAGCGCTGCGCGCAGGCCTCGGCCGACTTCAGCATGGAGTCGAGCGTTTCCACAGGCATCGGCGGAAAGTCGTCGGCGTTCATGTGACGGTCCTTGGTGGCACCGCCGCGGCAGAACACCAAGCGGATGCCCAGGTTGCGCGCGACCTCGAAGATCACATGCGCGGGATCGAACCTGAAGGTGTCGCTGAAGAGATAGTGGTGATCGGCGGCCGTTGTCGTTCCCGACAACAGCAGTTCGGACAGCGCGATTCTTGCGGCGACCGCCAGCGCCTCCTCGTCAAGCTTCGACCATAGGCTATAGGGCGCTGCGCGCAGCCAGCCCGCGAGCGGAAGGTTGATGCCGGCTATGACGCCCTTCATCACGCTCTGGAACATGTGATGATGGGTGGAGATCAGGCCTGGATAGATGACGCAACCGCGCGCATCGAGCCGCTGCTCATCCGGCTGCGGCTCGAGCGCGCCGATCTCGGCAATGACGCCGTCGCGGATGCGGATGGCGCCCGTCGCGCGCATCGCGGCGCCCGGCAGGCCGGTGAAGATCCCGACGGCGTTCTCGATCAGCATCGCAGTCATGTCTCGGTCCTTATTTCGCTTTCGTGCCAGTTCGACAAAGCGAGTCTAGAGAGCACCACCATCGCGGCGAACAGCACGACGCCGGTCAGTGTGATTAGGAACAGCGCCGCGAACATGCGGGGAATATCGAGCGTGAAGCCTGCATCGAGGATTTCGTAGGCAAGCCCCGACGAGCGGCCGCCGGTGCCGGCGACGAATTCGGCGACCACAGCGCCGATCAAGGCGAGCCCGCTGGAGATTCGCAAACCGCCGAAGAAATAGGGCAAGGCCCCGGGGATTCGCAGCTTGACCAGGGTCTTGAACCGGCTGGCGCGGTTCATCCGGAAATAATTGGCGAGCCCTGGATCGACGCTGCGCAAGCCGAGCGTGGTGTTGGAGATGATCGGGAACAGCGCCACCAGCGTGGCGCAGATCGTGAGCGAGAGCTGCGTGTTCTTGACGAGAATGATGACGAGCGGCGCGATCGCGACGACCGGCGTCACCTGCAGCAGCACCGCATAGGGGAACAGGCTGATCTCGATCGCGCGGCTTTGCACGAACATGAACGCAACCAGCGTTCCGATGATGACCGCCGCGGCAAACGCCTGCAATGTCACGCGCAACGTGACCAGCAATGCACGGAACAATGACGGTCCATTGTTGACGAAGCTTGTGAAGATGTCGCTCGGCTTCGGAAACAGATAGACGGGAACGGATGCGAGCCGGAAGCCGACCTCCCACAGCACGAACAGCGCGATCCCTACCCCAAGCGGAGCGGCGATCCGCACAAAAGCCTCGGACTGCAGCAACGGCTTCATGAGACACCTGCCGATGCGGAAGGCAGCGACGCCTTGGCGAGCCAGGTCGAAAGCTCCCGGCAATAGGCGGCGAATTTCGGGCTATCGCGAAAGCCCTCGCCACGCGGCTGCGGCTCGCCGATGGTCATGGTGCGGAAGATGCGGCCGGGATTTGCCGCCATCACGATGATGCGGGTCGACAGGAACACAGCTTCATAGATCGAGTGGGTCACGAACACTGTCGTCAGCTTGCCTTCCCACCACAGGCGGATCAGGTCGGCGTCGAGCTTGTTACGCGTGAACTCGTCCAGCGCGCCGAACGGCTCATCCATCAGCAGCAGATTTGGCTTCGTCACCAGCGCACGCGCGATCGAGACCCGCATCTTCATGCCGCCGGAGAGCTGGCGCGGGAAATGCCTGGTGAAAGCCGAAAGGCCTACCTGTTCGAGCGCTTCGGCCACCAGCGGCGCTGCCTTGGTCTTGGTAACGTTGGACAGCTCCAGCGGAAGCCGAACATTGGCCTCGACCCGCGCCCAGGGCATCAAGGTCGGCTCCTGAAAGACGAAGGCGAACCGCCTGCCCTCCTGCCCGACCTGCGAGAAATTTCCGCGCCACCACAACAGCCGGCCGTCCGATGGCTCGATCAGGTTGGCGATCAGTTTCAGCAGCGTGCTCTTGCCGCAGCCGGATGGGCCGATCAGCGTCAGGAACTCGCCGTCAGCGATCGACAGATTGATCGGCGCCAGTCCGCGCGTGCCGTTCGAGAACACTTTCTCGGCCGACAGCACTTCGACCGCCGGCGGACGTTCGCCGCCCGTCACCATCCGCTGTCCGCCTTCATCAAGCGGCTTGCCCGGCAAGAGAGCGTTCATCGGCCCACTATTGCACTCCGATCTTCAGGTCCTTGACGAAGCGATCGTCATAGGCCTTGTGCCAGTCCACCTTGGGATCGAGCAGGCCGCCCGCGACCAGGAAATCGTAGATCTGCTTGTAGCGATCCTGAGTGATCACGCCGATGCCGAGCTTTGCGGCATCACCGCCGTCGATGGCCTTGTTCTCCTTCAGCTTCTCGAGCGCGAACGCGATCTGTCCGTCAGTCATCTTCGGGTTGTCGGCCTTGATCAGCGCATTGGCCGGCGCAGGATTCTTCAGATAGTCGCGCCAGCCCTCGAGCGAGGCCTTGACGAAGCGCGCCACGACATCGGGCTTCTCCGCGATCATCTTCTCGGTGGTGACGATTGTTGAACCATAAGGCGGATAGCCGCCGTCGGCGAGCAGGAAGAACTTCACCTTCTCGTGCTGCTGCTCGGCCTGATAGGGCTCGGACGACGGATAGGCCTGCTGGGCCATGTTCTTGTCGGCGAAGAAAGGCTGCAGGTTGAACGTGTAAGGGCGGATCTGATCGTCGGTGAATCCGTACTTGGCCTTGAGCCAGGGCCAGAACGTAACGCGGGAGGAGCCTGCGATCAGGATCGGCTTGCCCTTGAGCGCCGCGATGTTGGCGACATCGTCATGCGTCATCAGTCCCTGGAGGTCGAATTGAAAGGACGAGGCGACTGTGACCAGCGGCAGGTTCTGCTCCCGCCCCTTCAACACCTGGATGTCGTAGCCCATCAGGAAATCGGTCTCGCCGGCGAGCAGGAGCTGCGAGCCGTTGACCTGCGGACCACCCATCTTGATGGTCACGTCGAGGCTGGCCTTCTCGTACAGCCCGGTCGCCTTTGCTTCATAGAAGCCGCCATGTTCGGCCTGCGCGAACCAGCTCGTCAGGAACGTCACTTTGTCCGCGGCGAACGTCGACCCCATCGAGCCGAACAACGCGCCGGCGCCGACCAGGGTGATTGCGATCGTTCGCGGCAGGAACTTCATGGCCATTGCGGCTTCCCCGTTATGGCCGGCGTTGCGCCCGGCCCATGATCCCGGACCGGCATTGTCGACGTGACAATCCGTCCTCAATGGATGCCAAGGATGCACAGCCGCCTGTCGCCTGAAAGCATTTTTATTCGAGCGATCCGTTGCCTTTGAAGCAACAGCATCGATCGCGGAGTTCTAGAGGGCGCGTGGCGTATGTGGTGGAAGTAGCAGGCAATCGGCGTTACGCTTTGCGCCCTGCTAACAGTTGTCTCCCGGGGGTGACCTTGCGTTCGCTTTCTCCAGCTTCGATCAGGCCGCCCTTTGCGCGCTACAGCCACGGCGTTTCCGTTGCACCAAACCATCGCCTCGTCGTCACCTCGGGCCAGCTCGGCATTGCCGCCGACGAGACGATCCCGTCGCAATGCGAGCAGCAGGCTGATCTGTGCTTTGCCAGTATCGCGGCCATCCTCGCCGAGGACGGTATGACGCTCGCAAATGTCATCCGGCTCAATGCTTACGTGACCGCCCGCGAGCACATGCAGGGCTATATGCGCTCACGCGACCGGCATTTTCAGGGAACTCCGCCGGCTTCGACCCTGGTGATCGTGTCCGGCTTCACGCGTCCTGAGTTCTTCGTCGAAATCGAGGCGATCGCCGCCGCGCCCGCGGACGGTTAGAACCGCACCATCTCGCGCCTTATCTTGGCGAGGAACCGGCCGCGCTGCGCATCCGTCGCGACATTCATGTGATAGAGCGCGTAGTAACTGACCGACGCTTTCGAGCCGGTGAACCAGCGCAGGTAGCGCTTGATGATCCGGCGCGGCGGATCAGCCATGCCGATCGCCTGCCAGCGCGGGCGACCATAGGTCGAGATGCCGGTGATACGGCGGATATGCATCAGCATCGGCTTGGCATGCGACGGATCCGACAGATCCAGCGCAATGCCGGGACCGAACATCCGGTCGAACCAGCCCTTCAGCATCGCCGGCGGACCGAAGGACCAGGTAGGGAACTGCACGACCAGCGCGTCCGCGGCCATCAGGCGGTCGGCATGGGCCTGGTTGTTGGCGCGGTTGCGCGCGGGGTCGTGATAGTCGCGTCGGCGCTCCGCCGTCAGTACCGGATCAAAGCCCTCAGCATAGAGGTCGAGCAGGTCGACGGTGTGGCCCGCCTCAGCCAGCCCGGCCAGCGTCTCTTTCCGGATCGCGGCGTGAAAGCTTTCGCTCAGCGGATGGCAATAGACATAGAGCACCCGCATCTCACGGCCGCTCGAGCACGAAGCTGCGCATCTTGCCGGGGTTGAGCAGGCCGTACGGATCGACCTCGTGCTTGAAGCCGAGCTGATCGGCATCGGCGCGCTTATAGCGGCTGCCGTCCTCCACCGTGAAGACATGCGGATTGGCGATATGGACGCCGCGCGCCTCGTGCAGGCTGATGATCTCGTTCAGCCTGTCTGCATTGGTGTAGCGCACGACGGGCAGCCCACTGCAGGTGACGCGGCCGCCGAAGCGAATGAACTCCAGATGCTGCAACACCTCGTCCCGAAACAACTTGCGCATCTCGACCACCTTCTCCATCAGCCGGTCATGCGGATAAAGACATTGTAGATAGGTGACCGAACGGTCGGTCTTCAGGACCTGCAGCGTGGTGTGGTTCCAAGTGTATTCGTAGAGCGGCACCTGCCCCGGACTCTCGTCGGTCGGCGTCTCCAGCGTGATGGTGCCGCGGCTCGCCAATAGCGACTTGAAGCTCTCGAGCGAGGGTTCGGCGATCATCGCGATCAGGATGCTCTTGCCGTCGGGACAGTACGGCTTCAGCGCACCGAAATACGACGGCAGCGGTGCGGTGATCGGGGACAGCAGCTTCTTGACGATCCCATCCGCCAGCGCGGCCTCGTAGCCGAACGCGGCCGCGTCGACGAAATCGTCGAACGCCACCACGACATCGATCCATCGCCAGGCGGGCGCCAGCGGCATTTCGAGTTCGGTGATGATGCCGGTCGTGCCGTAGGCGCGGTTGATCTTCTGCGCCGCGTCGCCACGCAACTCGATGACGCGCGGCTCTTCCTCGACCGTGACTACGCGCGCGGCGAGGATATTGCCGGGCTCGCGCAAGCCACCGTGAATGACCGAGCCGACGCCGCCCGATCCGCCCGCCACGAAGCCGCCGATCGTCGCCGTGCGCTTGGTGGACGGATGCATCCTCAGCTCCCAGCCGTGGGGCTGCAGCTCGGCATCGATCGTGTTCAGCTTTGCGCCAGCGCCGACCCGGATCAGGCCCGGCTTGACCCATTTGGTACTGTCGAGCGCCAGAACGTCGAGCAGCACACCGCCGCGCAGCGGCACGGCTTGGCCGTAATTGCCGGTGCCACCCGCGCGCACCGTGATCGGAATGCGATGCCGAGCACAGGCGGCGGCAACGCGGACGACGTCGGCTTCGTCCCGCGGCGAGGCGACGAGATCGGCCGACATGCCGTTCGATCGCTCGTTCAGCACCGGGCTGTACCAGAAGAAATCGCGCGAGCGCCGGCGCACGACCTTGGGATCGGTAACGACAGGTACGTCACCGAGATCGTCGATGAGTCGCGCGAGGGTGTCGGACGAAAGCTCGTTCATGGCATGATCTTCGCTGCTTGCTGCCCGCCTTCGCCGAGCCCCGCGACGATCGTCTGCGAGCTCAGGACGAAGCCGAAGCATTGGCGCACATTGTAGAGGGTCGCCGCGAGGCAATAGTCCGGCGATGTGGTGGCCACGCAATCTTCCAACAGCAGGCAGTCATAGCCGCGGAAGTTGGCGTCCTGCAGCGTGCACAACACGCACTGGTCG
This sequence comes from Bradyrhizobium sp. Leo170, assembly GCF_004296405.1. Lineage (GTDB taxonomy): Bacteria > Pseudomonadota > Alphaproteobacteria > Rhizobiales > Xanthobacteraceae > Bradyrhizobium. The sequence goes on along the minus strand of NZ_PSRR01000023.1, from coordinate 19,399 downwards.
GCATTGACGCCGGCGAACATCAGCGTGGTGACGCCGAGATTGCGCAGAATGCTGTCGAGCTCGGTGTCCTGGAAACCAGACATCCGATACTTCGCAACCTGGATATCGGACGGATCGGTCTCGAGCTCATCGACAATCGCGGCCGACCAGCTTCCGCGCTCGAGCACCTTTGCGCCGGAGCCAGGCAACGGATCGCCGAGACCGACGCCGCGGCCATCGGGGTTATAAACGTGCAGAAGCGCCGGGCTGAGATTGAGCCGGTCGGGCCGGTTGCCCCAGTTGACCCAGATCACCGGCACATCATGTTTGCGCAGCAGTGGGAGCAGCCGGCGCAGCGGGGCGATCGGCCGCCGCGCCGGGGCGACATCCACGCCGATATGCGCCAGCCAGCCGTTCGGGTGGCAGAAGTCGTTCTGCATATCGACCACGATCATCGCCGTGCGCGCGAGATCGATGGTGATCAGCTTGCCGTCGGCCTGCAGTGTCACCGGTTTCGGTGGAATCGGATCGCGCACCAGGTCGGCGCGAGCCGCTGACACGCACCAGCGATTGCGCTCGCTCGATCCGAGCGGCCGCAAAGCTCCGTCCTCGCTGGCACGATGTGAGGCCGAACTCATCGGCTATTGCCCCTGCAGGATGCGGATGTCGTCGGCTTCGAGCTCGACGCGCTCGCCGCCGCGGATCAGCTCGGCGAAATCTTCATTCGGCGTCATCACCGTGAGCGTATAGAGCTTGCCGGTGCCGGTGTTCTCGATCACATGCTCGGAACCCGGATGCAGCAGCAGCGAGTCGCCCTTCTTGATCGCCACGGTCTTGCCGTCGCAATGCGCAACGCCCTCCCCGTGCAGGACGTGGAAGAATTCATGCGCCCCGCTATGCTCGTTCGGCGGCGTGGCGCCGCCGACCTTGAATATCTCGATGACGAAGACGTTGTCGATCCGGTCGGTCTCCTGATCGAACAGCATCACGAAGTAATTGGTGTCCTTCGGTGAAATCCGGAAAGCTGTCGCCTGCGCAAGGTCTACGGCACTGAATGCCACGTGTTCAATCTCCTTCTGGTCATCCGCGCCGCGATCCATCGAACGCCGTATGGGCCGTGATGCGCGACAATGGATAACGGCTGATCTCCTCGATCAGCTTGATAAGCCGAGCAGCAGAGCGCTCGACGACCAGCCGGCCAAGCTCGGTAGTCGCCTTGGTGGCGTCGCCGCAGGCGCCCTTTGGATGCAGGTCCTGCGCCTGCCAGCCGAACTTGGCGCCGGCTTCTGGACCGAGCATTTGCGACTCGCGTTCGATCTCGACCGACAGCGGGACGAAGTGTTCAGCATGATTCATCTCTACGAGCTCGGGATACAGATGCAGCATCACGCTGGTCTCGCTCTGACCGCCATGAATGCCATGCCGATTTTCCTCGGGCGGAAACAGGGCATCCAGGTCGATCAGCCGCGGCCACATCACGCTGACGGCGAACATACCGAGCTTGACGCGCAAATCGCGGCAGACGATCTCGAGTAACTGCGGCTGACCGCCATGCGAATTCAGGAACAGAATCTTGCGGACGCCAGCCCGATGGACGCACTCGCCCAGTTCGTACCAGACGCGCCCGAGTGTTTCGTGCGACAATGTCAGCGTGCCGGGAAATGCCAGATGCTCGTCGGATTTGCCGACCGGCATCATCGGCAAGACCAGCGCCATCAAATCCGGCGGCATCAGCTCAACTGCTCGGGCCATGATGCCCGCATTGATGGCGGCATCGACCCTAACGGGCAGATGCGGCCCATGCTGCTCGACGGCGCCCACGGGCAGGATCGCGACCACGCTCTCCGCGTCGAGTTCGGCGAAATCCTTCGTGCTCAGATCCCACCACCAATGCGACTTCAGCACCATTCTTTCATTCGGCTCCCACGGCTGGCTGCGCCGGAGGCCTGCAAAAGAGTCCGGCGCGGATTGCCTGCTATTCAGGCTTGCGATTGTGCACGCGCCGCCATCACTTGAAAGCGCTTTAATTCGGCAAGTCCGTTGCCTTTTGGGCAACGCGAGGTCATCTGCTCCGAAGGCACAACCGGGTAGAAGGGAAATGCTTCACGGTCGGCTGTTGAACTATATCGACGAGGTTGCGCGGACGGGCTCGATCCGCAAGGCTGCCAATCATTTGAACGTCGCGGCTTCCGCCATCAGCCGCCAGATCCTGGCTCTGGAAAGCCAATTGGGCACGCCAATTTTTCAACGGCTGCCAAAGAAACTGGTCCTGACCGCTGCAGGAGAAGTTCTGATCGGCCACGTCAGGCAGACCCTGAAAGAACTGACGCGCGCGCAAACCAAGATCGAGGAGCTCAAGGGGCTGCGGCGCGGCGAGATCACCATGGCGATGATGAGCGGGCTCGCGTCGAACCTGGTCCCTGGAACGGTAAAGGCGTTCCGGATCGCCAATCCAAGGGTCAAGCTCAATCTGACGCTGTTCAACACGGGCGAGGAGATTCAGTTCGCTGTCGCCAACGGCGAAGCCGATCTCGGTATCGGATTCGACTTTACCAAGGACGGCAATCTGAAGGTCCTGGCGCGCGCCGGCGCCAAGCTCGGTGCCGTCATGGCGCCGAACCATCCGCTTGCGAAGCGAACCGGTATCCGGCTGAGCGACTGCATCGACTATCCACTTGTCGTTGCCGACGACACGAGCGCGATCAGGCCTTACTTGAACACCGCGTTTACGCGCGTCTCACTGGATCTGCAGCCGATCATCGAGACCAATGCCATCGAGATCATGAGGCACTCCGCGATGGTCGACAACGGGATCACCTTTCTCACGCCGTTCGATATCGAGTTTGAGCGGCGGGCGGGACGCCTCGTCTACCTGCCGGTCCGCGAACTGTCGCACGAATCCCAGACCTTGATGCTGATCGGTCACGAACGGGGAACCAGCGCGATCGCAAGCGTGCTGGCGGAATTGCTCAAGACGATGATGCGCGAGGCGAGCGGATAAAGGCTGTCTGCGCCGGCCCATCAAGGAGGAATTGGCCTATCGGCCGCCTTACAGCGCAAGGTGCGAGTGGTCTCGCCGCGAGCCACCCGCACTTCGTTCGCTGACTTGTCGCCCGCCCGACGGTTAAGCCTTATTTTGGAACGGTACCCTCGACCCCTTCAACGTACCAATTGAGCGAGCTGAAAGTGGCCTCGGACATCTTGCCGCCGGCGGGAACCATTTCCTTGCCGGTGTTGTCCTTGATCGGTCCGGCAAATGGATTAAGCGTGCCCGCGATGATCGCCGCCTTCTTTTCCTCAAACACCTTCACAACTTCTGGCGGGATATCGGGATTGAGCGGAGCCATCACCACCAATCCTTCCTTGAGACCCCAACGGATGCGCCGATTACCGGTCCAGGTGCCATCGAGCACTTTCTTGGTTTCGTCGATGTAATAACCGCTCCAGTCTTCCGTCGAACCAGAGAGCTGGGCTTTCTTGCCGAAGCTCGACATATCGGCATCGATGCTGAACGCATAGGTGCCCTTCTCCTGCGCTGCCTGGATCGAGGCCGGCGAGTCCGTGTTCTGGGCAACGTTGTCCGCACCCTGCGCAATCAACGTGTCTGCCGCCTGGCGCTCCTTGCCGGGATCATACCAGGTGTTGACCCAGATCGGCTTTACCTTGATCTTCGGATTCACGGCTTGAGCACCAAGGGCCATCGCGTTGATATTGCGCATGACGCTCGGGATCGGGAACGAACCGATGAAGCCAAGCGTGTTCGTCTTCGTCATAAGCCCGGCGATCGTGCCGATCAGGTAGAAGCCTTCCTCGAAGCGCGGCTCGTAGACCGTGATATTGGCCGCCGTCTTGAAGCCGTTGACGTGCTCGAACTTGACGTCCGGAAACAGCTTGGCGACCTTCTGAAGCGGCTCCATGTAGCCGAACGAAGTTGCAAAGATCAGCTTGTTGCCGTCGGCTGCGAGCTGACGGAAGACGCGTTCGGAATCCGCGGTTTCCGGGACGTTTTCCACGAAGGTGGTCTTGATCGCAGAGCCCATCGCCTTCTCAAGCGCCAGCCGGGCCAGATCGTGCTGCTGCGTCCAGCCTCCGTCGCTACGCGGTCCCAAATAGACGAAAGCGACCTTCAGCGGCTCGGCAGCCGGAGCCGCGACCGGCGCGGCCATCGCCAAACCCACCGCGGTGGCCATGGACCACATTTTCAAGAACGTTCTTCGTTGCATAACGCCTACCTTTGTCTGGAGCTTGAATTGCTGAAGCCGCACCGCGAGGCCCCTGATCACGCGGCCGAATGGAAACTCCGGCCAAGGGAAGCCGGTTGGTTCAACAAGATGGTCTTGGGATCGCGGCAGATGATCACCAGCACGATGATCGTCGCCGCGTAAGGCAGCATCGACAGGAACTCGGTCGGGATCGGCAGACCGAAGCCCTGCGCGAACAGTTGGAATTGCGTGACACCACCAAAGAGATACGCACCGACAACGATGCGTGTCGGCTTCCACGTGCCGAAAACCACGAGCGCAAGCGCGATCCAGCCCTTGCCGGCAGACATGCCCTCGACCCACATCGGGGTCTGGACCAGCGATAGATACGCACCCGCGATGCCAGCCATCGCCCCGCCGAACATCACAGCCAGGTAGCGGGTCTTCAGGACGGACTTGCCGATCGAATGCGCGACGCTCGGCGACTCGCCGATCGCCCGCAGCGTCAGGCCGGTGCGCGACTTCGTCAGAAACCACTGCACACCGACGAACAGTGCAATGGAGAGATAGACCATGATGTCGTAGTGAAACAGGAGATCGCCCACCACGGGAATGGCGGTCAGCCCGGGAATGGTGATCGGCGTCAGCCGGTTCACCGGCAGGCCGGCGTAGTTGTAGCCAACGAAGGCCGACAGGCCGATGCCGAACAAGGTGAGCGCGAGGCCGGTGGCGACCTGATTGGTCTGCAGGTTGAGCGTGAGAAAGCCGAAAAGCAGGGACAACGCGACAGCGGCGCAGGCCGCAGCGAGGAAACCAAGCGCAGCGCTGCCGGTCGCATATGTCGTGGCGAAGCCGGTCACCGCACCGATCAGCATCATGCCCTCGATGCCGAGATTGAGGACGCCGGACCGTTCGACGACGGTTTCGCCAAGAGCCGCGTAGATCAGCGGCGTGGCCGCGACCACGGTGCTGGCGATCATCGGGACAATGGGATTCATGCGGCGGTCTCCGCCTGTACCGGTGGTTTCAAGGTATTGGCCTCGACCGGCGCAACGCGTTTCAGCCGGAACGTGATGAACAAATCGGCGGCCAGGAGGTAGAACAGCAACAAGCCTTGGAAGAGCCCGGTGATCGCGGACGGCAAGCCCATGCCCATCTGCGCCGCCTCGCCGCCGAGATAAAGCAGCGACATGAGCAGCGCGCCGAACACGACGCCGATCGGATGCAGCCGGCCGATCCAGGCCACGATGATGGCGGCGAAGCCGTAGCCGGGCGATATCTGCTGTTGCAGCCGGCCGATGGGACCGGCGACTTCGCACACGCCGGCGAGCCCGGCGGTGGCGCCACAGATCATCAGCGCAATCCAGATGTTGCGCTTTTCCGAGAAGCCGGCATAGGCCGCCGCGGCAGGAGCCAGCCCCGCGACCTGCATCCGGAAGCCGGCAAAGGTCTTCTGCGAGAATATCCAGGCCACCAGTGCCAGCCCGAGCGCATAGACAATGCCCCAGGTCACCCGTGTTCCGCTGATGAGGATCGACATCGTCTCGGCATCGCCGAAGCCTTGCGACTGCGGATAGTTCAGCCCCTGCGGATCGCGCCATGGCCCGTGCACGAGCCACGACAGCACCAACTGGGAAATGTAGACCAGCATCAACGTGACGAGAATTTCGTTGGTGTTGAACCGGGTTCGAAGAAAGGCGGGAATCGCGGCCCAGGCCATCCCGCCGAGCACTCCGGCCAGTAGCATCAATGGCATCGCAAACGCAGATTCGCTGTCGCCGAACCAGAGTGCGACGCCGCCGCCGGCGATCGCTCCCATGGTGAGCTGTCCTTCGGCGCCGATGTTCCAAACATTGGCTCTGAAGCCCAAGGCGAGACCCAATCCGCAGAGCAGCAAGGGCGTCGTTTTCAGGAGCAATTCCCCGATGCCGTAGGTGGTCGACACCGGCTTGACGAAGAACAGATAGAACGCCTCCACCGGATCCTTGCCTAAGACCTTGAACAGCACGAATCCGGTTACGAGCATACCGACCGCCGCCAGCAGCGGCGAAGCGACGCTCATGATGGACGACGGCGTCGCGCGCCGCTCAAGCTTGAGCATTGGCCGTCTCCAGATGTGCGTTTGCGGAAGCCGCGCGGTCGTCCGCCCGATCGCCGAACTTGCCGCTCATCCATGTCCCAATCTGCTCGATCGATGTCTCCGCAGGCTTGACCGACGGCGAAACACGTCCGTCGGCGATCACCGCAAGGCGATCGCTGATGGCGAAGAGCTCATCCAGTTCCTCTGAAATCACCAGAATCGCGACGCCCTGATCGCGCAGATCGATCAGGGCCTGCCTGATCAATTGCGCCGCGCCGACATCCACGCCCCAGGTCGGTTGCGCCACGATCATCATCTTGGGCTGCAGCATCGTCTCCCTGCCGACGATGAATTTCTGAAGATTGCCGCCGGACAGGCTAGAGGCGACCGATTGGTCGCCGCCGCATTTGACCTTGAATCGCTCGATCACGTTCTTTGAAAAGGCCTTCATGACCGACGGATGGATGATGCCCCTCTGCACCATGCCCTTTCGCGCTCCGGTCAGAAGCGCGTTCTGGGTCAGGCTCATCGGCGGCACCGCGCCGCGTCCAAGCCGCTCCTCCGGAACGAAGGTCAGGCCAAGCGCGCGCCGCTGCGCCGGATTGAAATTGCCGGCCGGCTGCCCCAACAGCTTGATCATGGAAGCCGGGCTCAAGCGCTCGCCCGAGAGCGCCGTCATCAATTCCTTCTGGCCGTTGCCGGAGACGCCGGCGATACCGAGGATCTCACCGCTGCGCACCGTCAGGTCGATCTCCTTGAGCGACGTCCCGAAAGGATCAGGCGAAGCCAGCGACAGACGCTCGACCTTCAGTCTTTCTTCTTTGGCTTCGCGCGGCGTGAGGCGGCATTCCGCCAGTTCGCCGCCAATCATCATCCGCGCCAGGCCTTCATTGGTCTCATTGCGCGGAATAGCCGTGCCGCTGACCCGTCCGCCGCGCAGCACAGTTGCGGTATCACAGAGCGCGCGGATTTCATCGAGCTTGTGGCTGATGTAGAGGATGCTGCATCCTTCCGCCGCCAGCCGGCGTAGCGTCTTGAACAGGGTAAGGACGGCCTGCGGTGTCAGCACTGACGTCGGCTCGTCCATAATCAGGAGCTTCGGCTCCTGAAGCAGGCAGCGAACGATCTCAACCCGTTGTCTTTCGCCCACCGACATGCTGTGAACCAGCCGATAGGGGTCGACGGGCAGTCCGTACTTCTCCGATACTTCTGTTATCCGTGGCGCCAGCTTCGCGGTCGGAACAGGCTCATCCAGCGCGAGTGCGATGTTCTCCCAGACCGTCAGCGTCTCGAACAGCGAGAAATGCTGGAACACCATGCCGATGCCCATCCGCCGCGCCTGTGCCGGCGCGGCGATGGTTTCATACTGATCGTTCCACATGATGGTGCCGGCGTCCGGCTTGGTGACGCCGTAGATCATCTTCATGAGCGTGCTTTTGCCGGCACCGTTCTCGCCCAGCACGGCGTGGATCTCGCCGGGACGGATGCTCAGCGAGACATCGTCGTTGGCGACGACACTGGGATAGCGCTTGGTGATACCAGTCAGCACCAGACGCGGCTTCAGATTGGCAAATCCAGACTGGTCCATGTCTCCGATGAGCCTCGATCCCGTAAAAGCACGGATCTCGCCGCGCTCATGGTGAACACAAGCAAGCTGCGCGCCAAGTCGCTGCAAGGGGAGGTCCGGGGCACGGCGGAATCGACAACCGACAGGCGCCTCGCTCACCCACCGCCGCCGCGAGGTTGACGGCTGGCACCGCATTTCGCTGAGCGATGTCGCGGCGGTGCCTTACCGCGGAATGAGCTTGATAGTGTCTGGCATCCGTCTTGCTCTCCGACCGATCGGATTTGCGGAGGTCGAGAATGCCCTATGTCAAAACGCGTGATGGTGCCCGCCGAGCTGTTTCTTGCAGCGGAATCAAACCGCTCACTCGCGCACAAGAAGCCGGTTTAGCGGCGCTCATCCGATGAAGACCTGGATTCGCGATCCGATTGCCATGCTGGCGGATGGCGGCAAGCGCGGGCTTGTCATTGAGGACGGAAAGATCATCGAACTGGTCGGATCGGACGGCCCGACAACGCCATGCGATGAGATATTCGATGCACGCCGGCACGTGATCATTCCCGGCCTCGTCAATGCGCACCACCACTTCTTCCAGACACTGACGCGCGCCCACCCTCAGGCGATCAACAAGCCGCTGTTCCCCTGGCTCAAGCAGCTCTACCCGATCTGGGGCTCCCATCTCGACCGCGACCGCTTCCGGCTCGCGGTCCGTGTGGCGCTGACCGAACTGTTGATGTCCGGCTGCACCACGGCCTCCGACCATCTGTTCGTTTTTCCGCAAGACATGGCTGACGCCGTCGATATCGAAGCGGAGGAAGCCTCTCGGCTTGGAATGCGGATGACGCTGACGCGCGGCGCCATCAATCTCGGCTTTGCGAACGGAGGCATCGCCGACGAACGATTGATGCAGGATCACGATACGGCGATCGCCGATTGCGAACGGGTGCTGGCGAAGTATCACGATCCTCGCGAAGGCTCGCTGCTGCGCGTTGCATTGGCGCCGTGCGCGCCGTTCAACGTCACGCGCCAGATGATGATCGACACGGCAACACTTGCTTCGAAGCATCACTGCCTGCTCCATACTCATCTCGGCGAAACGCATGATGAGGATGATTACTGCCTTCACCATTATGGCTGCCGTCCGCTCGACTATCTCGAACAGGTCGGCTGGATGAACGAACGCGTCTGGCTCGCACACGGCATCCACTTCAATGACGCCGAAATCTCGCGGCTGGGCGCGCACGCCATGGGCATCTGTCACTGCCCGACCTCGAACATGGTGCTATCGTCGGGCATCTGCCGGACCAGGGATCTGGAAGCTGCGGGCGCGACCATCGGCCTCGGTGTGGACGGCTCTGCCTCGAACGACAGTTCGAACCTGATGGAGTCGGTGCGCCACGCATTCCTGCTTGGACGGCTCGTACGACGCATCCGCAGTCACCCACCTCGATGCGTTCAGGTGGGCGACGGAAGGCTCCGCCCGATGCCTTGGACGCAGTGATATCGGCAAGATCGAAGTTGGCCGTCAGGCCGACCTTGCCTGCTTCACGCTGGAAGAATTGCGATTTTCAGGAGCCGGAGACCCGATCGCGGCTCTGGTTCTCTGCGGCGCGCATCGAGCGGACCGCGTCATGATCAAGGGCAAATGGCGCGTCACGGATGGCGCACCGGTCGGGATCGATGTCGCTCAGCTCAGATACGAACATGGCAGGGCTGCGGCGGCGTTTCTCGCCAGCATCTAGCTGCCGAGTAGCGACGCATGAAGGAGCTGGCCGCATGCAACTGCACACAATTTTCGCGTCTCCATGTGTTCGCCGTCAGCACCCTTGAGACAAATTGAAGGATTTTGCGGAGGGAGGATTTCTGGTTCATCGTAGCCACCAGGAGCGCAGATGAAACAGAAATCCGGACCGGGCAAAGCGCCGGCAGAACAAGTTCTAAAGGACATCCGTCGTCAGACGCGGCGGCAGTATTCGGCCGAAGAGAAGATCCGTATCGTGCTGGAGGGGCTGCGCGGCGAGGAGAACATTTCCGAGCTATGCCGCCGCGAAGGCATCGCCGCCTCGATGTATTATGGCTGGTCCAAGGAGTTCCTCGAAGCCGGTAAGCGCCGGCTGGCGGGCGATACCGCGCGTGCCGCGACCTCCGGCGAGGTGAAGGAGCTGCGTCGCGAGACGGCAGCGTTGAAGGAAGTTGTGGCCGACCTCACCCTGGAGAACCGCCTGCTCAAAAAAAGCATGAACGGGGATGGGGAGAACGAGGCATGAGATATCCCGCATCCGAGAAGGCCGAGATCATCCAGCTGGTCGAGCAGTCACAGCTGCCGGCCAAACGTACGCTGGACAAGCTCGGTATCCCGCGGGCCACGTTTTATCGCTGGTACGACCGCTACCGTGAAGGTGGGATCGAGGCGTTGGCTGACCATCGGCCGCGGCCGGACCGGGTCTGGAATCGCATCCCCGACGATGTGCGCGGCCAGATCATTGACCTGGCGCTGGAGTTTCCGGAGCTGTCGCCGCGCGAGCTGGCCGTGCGCTTCACCGACGAGCGACAGTATTTTGTCTCGGAGGCCTCAGTCTATCGGCTGCTGAAGGCCCACGACCTCGTCACCAGCCCGGCCTATGTGGTGATCAAGGCGGCGAACGAGTTCAAGGACAAGACCACCGCCATCAACCAGCTCTGGCAGACCGACTTCACGTACCTCAAGATCACCAGCTGGGGCTGGTACTATCTGTCGACCGTGCTCGATGACTTCTCGCGCTATATCGTGGCCTGGAGGCTTGGTCCGACGATGTGCGCTTCCGAGGTCACAGCCACGCTCGACCAGGCGCTCGCAGCGTCCGGCCTCGACCACATCACCGTTGCGCACCGGCCGCGGCTTCTCAGCGACAACGGCTCGAGTTACGTGGCAGACGATCTAGCCATGTGGCTCGAAGCCAAGGGCATGCAGCATGTGCGCGGGGCGCCGTATCATCCCCAGACCCAAGGCAAGATCGAACGCTGGCATCAGACCCTGAAGAACCGCATCCTGCTCGACAACTACTACCTGCCTGGCGATCTCGAACGGCAGATCGGCGCCTTTGTCGAACACTACAATCACGTCCGCTATCACGAGAGCATCGACAATCTGACGCCGGCCGACGTCTACTTCGGCAGGGCGGAGATGATTCTCGCAGAACGCAACCGTATCAAGCTTGCCACCATCGCCAACCGCCGCTTGCAGCATCGACTGCAGGCCGCTTAAACTCTAACCCCTGATGAGCCAGAGCCTCCTTCTCGAACTGCCTGATCAGTCTCAAATTATCTGACGACGGACACCATTTAGCTGGCATCTCGCTCCGAATCAGGAATTGTACAGGGCGCTGTACAGACCTTTGTGCAGGACGAAATAAGCCCGCTCCGAAGACAGCGGAACTGTCTGTTGCAATGGGGGATTTTGGCGGTGACGGAGAGAGTGTCAGTCAATCCCCATTGAAAGATAGAGTATTTTCGACTCTGCTGGGCCAAAACCTACCATTGAGCCACGCCGGAAACTGAGAGTTTCGCCTCCGACAATAGTTACATCGCGCTAACCACTATCGCTGGATCCCAGTTCGCGTACCGGAGGGCGGCCTAACTTGCGACATGGCGACTTGATAGCCAACCAAAAGCCGCCGTTCGTGCGCGATCCATTGCTGAACCCCAGTTAGAGCGCTCGTGCAAAATTTGCGAAGAATTCATCCGCGAGTTTTTTGGCTGTGCCGTTGACAAGTCGCTGGCCCAGCTGCGCTAGCTTCCCGCCGATCTGTGCATCGACGTGATAGCTCAACAGGGTACCGCCGTCGCGTTCGAGCAGATCGACTTTGGCGCTGCCCTTCGCAAAGCCGGCCACACCACCCTCACCTTCTCCCGAAATCTTGTAGCCTTTCGGCGGGTCGAGATCGCTCAAGGCGACCTTCCCTCTGAATCGCGCGGACACGGGGCCGACCTTCATCCTGGCAACCGCACGAAAGCCCTGATCATCGGTCTTCTCCAATTCCTCGCAGCCGGGAATACAGGCTTTCAGAACCTCAGGATCGTTCAGCTTGGCCCACACCACGACCCTCGGGGCGGCAAGCTGGATCTCTCCGCTCATGGTCATTGCCATTGGAGTTCTCTCAGTGCGTGCGCGCTCGGGCGGGAACGGGTGCGAACACCCTCGCCATGTAGGTCACCAGATCGTCGGTGATCTCGGCGCGGGATGCGGAGGCGATGCCGGCCAGTGTCCTGGCCAGTTCCTTCTTGAACTCGATCTGCATCGCGCGGGCGATCTGGATGCGCTGGGCTTGCGGCGAACCCGCCCCATGCATGGATTCGGTCAGATAGCCCACGGCATTCCTGCCGAGCGTCATGTTCTCCACCAAGCGCAGAATGCGGATCCTGTCTTCAGTTGCGATCTCGGACCGCCCCTTCAGGTACTTTTCGATCATCGGACCGACCGTTTCATGCCTGAGCTCTCGCTCCGACGGCAAGGTCACCATCAGTCCGCCAGCGAGGTCCTGCGCCAGCCGGCCGATCTCGTAAGGCAGCCGCGTGACGTGGTGCTTGCAGACGTTCGCGAGCATCTCGTCCGGCAGATAGGCGCCGGATTTCATCTCCGTACCCTGATGGCTCGCCGCGACGCCTGTGCCGTAGATCGTCTCGTTGAGATGGGTCATCTCGACGAGCTTGTCGCGGATATGGGACGCGCGTTCGACACCGTTATAGTCGGCAATCGTCGCCGCCGCGCCGATCAGGACATCGCCGACGCCGGTTTTGCAGACATAGCTGCGGCGGTGATAGCAGGTGAAGCGCTCGACCAGCGAGGCCGCGAACTCCGCCTCGCTGTCCATGAAGATGTGCTCGAAGGGAATGAACACATCCTCGAACACGATCATTGCTTCCTGGCCGGCAAACCGCGCATTGCCGGCGTCGATGTCGCCGTCCTCGGCGCTACGGGTGTCGCAGGATTGCCGGCCGTAGATATAGGTGATGCCTTTCGCATCCACCGGCACGGCGCCGACGATCGCATAGTCCTTGTCGTCCACCTCCAGCCTCATCGTCGGCATGATGATAAGCCAGTGCGAGTTTATGCAGCCGGTCTGATGCGCCTTGGCGCCGCTGATATAGACGCCCTGCGGTGTGCGCCGTGTGACGTGGACGAAGAGATCGGGATCGGCCTGCTCCGAAGGCGACTTGCCACGATCACCCTTCACGTCGGTCATCGCGCCGCCGATCACGAGGTTCGACCTCTGGATCCGGGCCAGGAAATCTTTGAACCGGCCGTGGTAACCAGTGCCGTGCTTCTGATCCAGATCATAGGTCACCGAATGCAGCGCGTTCAGCGCGTCCATGCCGACGCAGCGCTGGAAGCAGGTGCCCGTCAACTGTCCGAGCCGGCGCTGCATCTTGTTCTGCATCACGAGATCACCGGGGCTGGTCGCGATATGCAGGAAGCGGTTGATGCGCTCGCCGGTCAATGGCGAGAGCGCCGCTGCAAGTTCCGGATTGTCGTTGGCGAGGTCGTAGGTTTCGGCCACCGCGTTGATCGAGGGCCGGATGATCGGATGGTCGACCGGCTCCGTGACCGCCTCGCCCATCAGATAAACCCTGAGCTTCCGGCCCCTCAAGCTCGCGATATAGTCGGCGCCGGTACGGATCGGCTCCCGGGTTAGAGTGGCGAGACCATTGGCGGCGACGTCCTGATCCATCCAGACTTACCCCTTCTTGACCAGCGAGCAGACGCTGTCCTTGACCGGGCGGAACGCCTGGTCGCCGGGGATCACCTCGCGGAGCTTGTAGTAATCCCAATCGCCCTTGGACTCCGACGGCTTCTTCACCTCGTACACATACATGTCGTGCACCATGCGCCCGTCCTCGCGGATGCGGCCGTTCTTGGCGAAGAAGTCGTTGACCGGCATTTCCCGCATTTTGCTCATCACGGCCTGGGCCTCGTCGGTGCCGGCCGCCTCGATCGCCTTGAGATAGTGCATGGTCGAGGAGTAGTCGCCGGCGTCGCCCATGTGCGGCATCCGCTTCATGCGCTCGAAGAAGCGCCTGGACCATGCGCGCGTCTCGTCATCGCGATCCCAATAGAAGGCGTTCGTCAGCACGAGCCCCTGCGCTGAGCTCAGTCCGAGGCTCTTGATATCGGTGATCCAGACGAGCAATCCTGCAAGCGTCTGCCCTCCCTTAGTGATCCCGAACTCCTGCGCGGATTTGATCGCATTCACCAGGACGGTGCCCGAGCCCGCAAGGCCGATGACCTGAGCCTTCGACGCCTGTGCTTGCAGCAGGAATGAGGATTGATCGAATGTCTCGATCGGGTACCGTGTCAACCCGACGATCTCTCCACCCAGGCCCTTCACGACCGCGGAGGTATCGGCCTCCAGCGCATGTCCAAAGGCGTAGTCCGCGGTGAGGAAGTACCAGCTCTTCTGACCGGCCTTCAGCAGCGCGCTGCCCGTGCCGCGCGCGAGCGCGTAGGTGTCGTAGGCATAGTGAACGCTGTTGGGCGTGCAGGCATCATTGGTGAGGCGCGACGATCCCGAGCCGTTGATGATGGCGATCCTGTTCTTCTCTTTCGCTAGCTGGGAGACGGTGAGCGCGATCGAGGAATTGATCAGGTTGGCGACCATGTCGACGTGATCGACATCGAACCATTTGCGCGCCAGTCCGGAAGCCGTGTCCGGCTTGTTCTGATGATCGGCGACCAGCACCTCGATCGGTTTCCCCAGCACCTTGCCGCCAAAGTCCTCGACAGCCATCTTCACTGCCGTCACGGCTCCCTCGCCGGACTCGTGGGAGAACTGGCCCGACATATCCGTGAGCACGCCGATCTTCACGGCACCGTCGGACATCGCGAGGCTCTGGGCGCCGGCAGGGTTTGCGAAAACGACTATCGCCGCGGCTGCGACCAGGAATTTCTGCACTCCGGCCTTCATGAGGTTCCTCCCAGGGAAAATGGACGCGGTGCGATCCGCTTATTACATGCATAACTAGACTTTTGTTACATGCGTAACTAGACTGATTTTTCGAGGGAGTCAATCGCGCCGATGTGTTAAACGAGCCCCGACTTTAGAAGGCGGCCCGCGAATGGCGGCTGCGCAGACGGATTGTCCAGGGAATGCCTGCCACCGCGAAGCTCCAGACGACGAAGCCATCGGCCCGGCCGGCTGCGAAGGCGAGCAAAGCCCAGGCCGGTAAAGCTCAGGTCGGCACCGCCCGGCGCGAGCGGAATTGTTCGGTCGCGCGCACGCTCGACATCGTCTCCGACGCCTGGGCGTTCCTGATCATCCGCGAGGCGTTCTTCGGCGCGCAGACGTTCGAGGCCTTTCGCACGGCACTCGGGATTCCCCGCGCGACACTGACCGATCGCCTGCGCAAGCTGACGCAGCTTGCGATCTTTCGGCAGGTCGCGCCAGGATCGTCGCTGCGCAAGGAATATCGTCTGACCAAGATGGGCTTTGATCTCTATCCGAGCTTCATCGCCCTGATGCAGTTCGGCGACCGCTGGCTTGCCGGCGGCAGGCCCGCGCCGCTGACGCTGGTCCACATGAGCTGCGGTTGCGACAGTCATCCGATCGTTGCGTGCTCGCATTGCGGCGAACGCGTCACCGCACGAGATGCGAAGTATCGCGATGGGCCGGGCGCCGGGCGCCATCCGGCCAAGGCCGGCCGCAACACCAGGCGCGCCTCCGACGGCAGCCGCTTCTCGCTCGGCCGTCCGAGCTCGGTGTCGCGCGCGCTGGAGATCATCGGCGACAAATGGAGTTTTATGGTCGTGCGCGAGGGCTTCTTCGGCAATCGCCGCTACGACAAGATCCTGACCGAGCTCGAGATCGCACCGAATATTCTGACCGACCGGCTGAACCGGCTTGTCGCAAGCGGCGTGTTCTACCGCAGGCAATATCAAAGCTCGCCCGATCGCTATGAATATCTCCTCACCGACATGGGGCGTGACCTCTACGGCCCCTTCATCACCATGCTGCAATGGGGCGACCGTTGGCTGTCGAAAGGCAAGCCGCCGCTGCTGCTCACCCACCTCACCTGCGGCCACGTTTTTCATGCATCGGTGAATTGCGACCGCTGCAAGCAGCCGATCGTCGCCGCCGACATGCGCTACAAGCTGACCTACGATCCCAAGGCCTTTGGCGCCCTGGGACCGCGCTCCGTCGACTCCTGATTGGCGGATTACGCCCGGCCCAACGCCTCGACCAGCTTGAAGCGCATGATCTTCCCCGAGCTTGTGCGCGGGATCTCCGACACGAGATGGGTGGCTTCGGGGATCTTGTAGGATGAGAGGTGGGCCTTGCAGTGGGCCATCAGCGAAGCAACATCCAGCTCATTGGTCTTGGCCACGACGAACAGACACGGCACTTCGCCGAGCGTCGCGTGCTTGATGCCGACGACCGCGCAATCGGTCACCTGCGGGTGCCGCACCACGACTTCCTCGATCTCCGCTGGCGCGATGTTCTGGCCGCCGCGGATGATCAGCTCCTTGATGCGGCCCGTGATCGTGAGGTAACCGCTGGCGTCCGATTTCGCGAGATCGCCCGTATGGTACCAGCCCTTGCGCAACGCGGACGCCGTCTCCGCGGGCTTGTTGTGATAACCGCGCATCAGGTTCGGTCCGCGCACGATCAGCTCGCCCTCCTCCCCGATAGCGACATCCTCGAGCGAAGATGGATCGACGATACGCACGGCGAGGCCGAGCACAGGCAGCCCGCATGAGCCCATCGGCCTCGCGCCGTGCAGCCAGTTCATGGTGACCATAGTGGAGGTTTCGGTGATGCCGTAGCCATCGAGCAGCCGCGTGTTGAAGTGCTCCTCGAGCGCCTTGTTCAGCGTCGCCGGCATGATGGCGCCGGCGGAGATGCAGAGGCGGATGGACCCGAGGCGTTCGACGCCGGTCTCCTGCGCACGATGCAGGAGATAGTGGAACATCGTCGGCACGCCGGGCAGAACGGAATATTTCCCGGTCTGCAGGAGATCGAGCGCCTGCTGCGGCGAGAACCTCTCCATGATGTGCTCGCTCGCGCCGACCGCGAGCACGGTGAGCACCGAGAGATTGAGACCATAGGAGTGGAACAGCGGTAGCGGCGACAGAACGACGTCTTTCTCGGTCAGCTCGCAGATCGGCGCCCAGCATGAGGCGGCGATCCACAGCATACTGCGCAGCGATAGCAACACGCCCTTGGCCCGGCCCGTCGTGCCGGAGGTGTAGATGATAAAGGAAGAACGGTCGATATCGTCGGGATCGAGTGGCCTGGCGGCGCTGCCTGTTGCGAGGTCAGCCAGCGCCATCCCCGCTTTCGCCGCGTCGGTGCCGGCAAACATGATTGTCGGCGAGATTCCGGCATCACGGCAGATCTTGCCAATTAGCTCCTTCCTTGCGGCCGCGGTGATGACAAGACTGCAGCCGGCATCGGTCAGGCGATAGCTGATCTCGCCTTCCGCCGCATCGAAGCTGATGGGCACCACGACCGCGCCGGCGCGCAAGGCCGCGAAGCAGGCTTCGATCCAGTCGACGCCGTTCGGCAGATAGATCGCAACCTTGCCGCCTTCCTTCAGCCCGGCCTTCGCCAGATTGGCCGCGATCGCAGCGGTGTGTTCGGCGAGGTTCGCATACGTCACCTCCCGCGACGAATCCGAATACGCCACGTTCCCGGGCCGCTGTTTGGCGTGACGATCGAGGAGAGTTGCGATCGGCGCGATCAAATCAACCTGCAGCATCGTCGTTCTCCTAGACCATGCTGTATCCACCGTTGACGCTGATCACCTGTCCGGTGATCCAGCTTCCGGCATCGGATGCGAGCAGCGTCACCAGCGGCGCAACGTCGGACGGCAATCCCAGCCGGCGGATGGCGTAGGCCTTGACCAGCTTGTCGCGGTTGGCGTCCACCCATGTCTTGTCGTGTGCGGTCTCGATAAGGCCGAGCGAGATCGAATTGGCGGTGACGCCCGAACGTCCCCATTCGCGGGCGAGCGATTTCATCAGCGCGATCGTGCCGGCGCGCGCGGCGGCCGCGAGCGCAAGACCGGACTCGCCGACCCGCGAGGAGTCTCCCATGATGGAGATGATGCGGCCGCGACCTGATGCCTCCAGCAGCGGTCCGGCGCTGTGGGAACAGTTCAGCGCGCCGTAGAGGCAGGTGTCGATCTGCTTCTTCCAGTCCTCGGGCGTGCTTTCGCTGAAGCGCTTGCGGAACACCAATCCGGCGTTGTTGACGAGGATGTCGAGTCCGCCGAAATCGCTCCTGATGCTCTCGACCATTTTCCTGACGACGTCGGCGTCCGAAATATCCGCTTGATAGGCCTTGGCCTTGCCGCCGCTCTTTGCAATCTCGGCGACAACAGCCTCAGCCTCGGCCTTCGAGCTGTGATAGTTGACCGCGACGCTCGCGCCCTTTTCCGCCAGCATCTTCGAGATGGCGGCGCCGACGTCCCGTCCGCCTCCCGTCACGAGGGCGACACGTCCCTTGAGATCACTCATCAGCTTGTCCTCTTGATTTGAGCCTGGCCTGCTCCAGGAGCCGAAAGATGCGTTCTGGAGTCATCGGAAGAATGGAAACATCGATATCGAGCGGCGACAGCGCGTCGGCGATCGCGTTCGCGACGGCAGCCGGTGCGCCGATCGTGCCGCCCTCGCCCATGCCGCGGAATCCGCCGGCCACCGCCGACTCGCTTTCGATATGGACGACGTCCATGACCGGCACTTCGGGTGCGGAGGGGATCACGTAGTCGACCAGGCTCGCGCTCAGGAGCTGAGCGTCATCGTCGTAGATCAATTCCTCGAACAGCGCCGCGCCGATGCCCTGCGCCACGCCGCCATGCACCTGGCCGTCAACGATCATCGGATTGATGATCTTCCCGCAATCCTCTGCGACCACGTATTTCAGAATTCGTACGAAGCACGTCGCCGGGTCGATCTCCACCGCGGCGATGTGGGTGGCTGCCGCGGTCGTTCCATTGATGGGATCGTAGGTGTAGGCCGCGCTCAATTCCTCGCGCGCTTCGACCGGCAAGGTCTTCATGTCGGAATAGACGGCCTTCGCGACTTGCTTGAACGTCACCGCGCGATCAGTGCCGATGACGACGGCCTTGCCGTCGCTGACGTCGATATCGTCCTGATTGGCTTCCAGGAGATACGAGGCGACGCGCCTGATCTTGTCCCGCAGCAGAAACGACGCATGCTTGGCCGCGCCGCCGCCTAGCACGGCGCTCCGGCTCGCATAAGTGCCGGTCGACATCGGCACCTCATCGCTGTCGCCCTGGATCACGCGGACATCCTCGAACCTTGCGCCGAGATCGTCGGCGACGATCTGGGCCAGCGTGGTTTCGAGCCCCTGCCCGTGAGAGGCGACCCCGAAAGCCGCGGTGATGGCGCCGGTCGAGTCAATGGTGATCTTCGCCGTCTCCGAGCCGGTATTGATCGGCATTCCCGGCGCCACCGCGATCCGCGAACCAATTCCGGTCAACTCGGCATAGCTGGCGATGCCGATGCCGAACAGGCGTCCCTGCTTGCGCGCATCTGTTTGTTGGGCGCGGAGCTGTTCGTAACCGGCAGCCTCGGCA
>NZ_PSRR01000022.1 GCF_004296405.1 Bradyrhizobium sp. Leo170 | reverse complement strand
TTGCGCTTTCGGGAACAATTGTCTTGCACAGAGGTGCTTTTCTGAGCAAGCGCCAAAAATCTTGAACTTGGCTCCTGCAGCCGGAAGCTCCAGCGCCCCGCCGGGTGAATGCAGCATGCAGTGCGCCCGTCATTAATAGCGTCGCCGGGCTGCTCCCGCACCACAAGAAGAACCGTCTGAACGGCACGCACTACCAAAGTCCCCGCTGTCTGGGTTAATGCTCTGGATTGCTGCGTGGGCCCCGTAGCGTCGAACCACGAAGGATCGACACATCCCTTGCCGGCTCCGCTGCTCAATCAGGCGAAACGCCACTCGCCTGCCCTGCGAGCTCGGCCTTGTCGATCTCGGCCTCGCTCACCGCGGCCGCTCCTTGGGAGTGCGCAGCGTCCTGGTAGCCGGCGAGCTCTGCCGCACTCCCACCGTCTAGCGGCAACACCTCACAGTTGTCTATATCGCTGACGGGCAAGACCATAGTCGAAGCGGATTGCGCACGAGGGCAACTGTGTTGAGGCGAAGCTGCTTGCCCCCGATCGATACCGCGCCAAATCGGCGGCGAAGGTGTGACCCCCGTCTTCAAAGGTCTACGGGAAGATCTGTGATGAGATGGTGTTACTACAGCGTCGCCATTAATCCTAACGATCGCGTCGCGAGCGTCGCAGCGAAGAAAGAACGCCGCCCCACTCAGCGAACCAAGATAGCTCGCAAGGTCCAAACGGTTCACTTCACCCTTAGGGAGTGGACCCATCACCAGCGACCGGCTAGATTTCGCAGTCGGCTTGCCGGTTGGTAATCGTATGCGGGTCGCCGACCTATACCTTGATCACGTTAAGCAATAATCATCCGCACGCACTAACAGCGAAGGTTTTCGAGATGCGGGTCGAGGTTGATGAAATTTGACGCCGCGTCTCGAAGCTCTCGCGCACAATGCCCCCAGAACACGACTTCGACCTTAAATCCATCCTCAGCGAGTTCAAGCAGCGTCGGCACATAATCCCTGTCACCAGCAACGAGAACGAAAAGATCCTCGTCCTTTTCTCCTTGCTTGTAGGCATCCTTCGTCATCTTGGTCGCTATGGCGGTATCGATCCGTCCGGGAGTATCTCGACACTCTGGAAGCCGGGATCATGCTCAAATGGAAGGTCAGGCGGGATAACGATCCGAAGTCATCACGCTCTAACGACGGCAACGCCTCACGGTATCGACCAGCGATAGTCCCGCGGTGACATGCCGACGTGCTGGCGAAAGCGCCGCGCACAATGGCTTTGGTCGGAAAAGCCGGCCGCCAGCGCGATCTCAGAGAGTGACAGATCCGTCTCCGACAAGAGCTCCATCGTCCGCTCCACTCGGCGGCGAACCAGATAGTCGTGTGGAGTAAGGCCCACGGACTGCTTAAAGGCGCGGACGAAATAGCAAACTGAAAGATTTGCGAGTTTGGCCAGCGCTTCGACGCTGATCCGCTGCTCGATGTGCGCATCAATGTATTCGCGCACCCTCCGCAACACCCTTGGGGGCAGGCCGCCCCGGACATGGGGACCGGAAGGAAGGGCGATTGCCATGTCAGCCGAGCCAACCGTGAAAAGTCGCAACGGCGAGACCTCCGGACATCCATCTGTGGCCGGCGCTTGCAACCTCCACACTGAAGACTCGTTTCTTCGTTCATCCAGCGCTTTGAACATCTCGCGTTCCCCTGTTAGATCTTTTCTTGCCACTTCTGTAGCGAATACGAGAGACCAGCCGTTCTGCGAAGGTCGGCCCATTGTTGAGCGTGTGGGCGAGGATGATTAACTCGCCACCCGGCGCCAATCGTGCATGGGTCTGATTGTCTCACACCTTGGTGTGAGTACGGGTGATCCTGCCACCCTCGTTCTTGCAAACGATCGGGGCGGTGGCGCCAATCGAATGATCAATTCGAACAAGACTTGCATGTTTCATACAAAATGCTTGCGGAGCGATCGGGCGATGCCCTCGCTGGTCGCCCCCTCATTGTGGACGGGCGGCCGGAGATTCGATGACGCGGCACGCTTTTCTGGCCATCGATCATACTTTCGTGTGATGATGCCGATGGCCGGCATCATGGTATTGAGTGTGATCCTCCTGCCGGGTGGATTTGAGATGCCCCAGGTGTCAGACGAGCCCCCTCTCGTTCACATCGTCGATGACGACGACTCGCTGCGCGCTGGACTTGCCAGCCTGCTTCGCACGGTCGGGTTGACTGCACGGACCTATGGTTCAACCCAGGAATTTCTGAGCGCGGAGCGACCGGAACAACCCGGCTGCATTGTGCTCGATATCCGCCTGCCGGGGGCGAGCGGACTGGATTTCCAGGAAGAGCTTACGACGCTCGGGATACGCTTGCCGGTGGTACTGATGACCGGCCATGGCGACATTCCAATGACCGTCCGCGCCATGAAGGCGGGCGCGGTCGATTTCCTTCCAAAACCGTTCCGTGACCAGGACATGATCGACGCGGTAACCGCCGCCATCAATCGCAATCGGTTGCAGCGCGCGAGCGAAAGCCAAGCGGTTGCCGTCGTCGATCGCTATGCGATGCTTTCGCCACGGGAGCGCGAAGTCATGGCATTGGTCACCGCCGGCAAGATGAACAAGCAAATCGCCGCAGATCTCCGTCTGAGCGAAGTGACGGTCAAGATCCATCGCGGCGCCGCAATGCGAAAGATGGGCGCCCGTTCGCTGGCCGACCTTGTTCGAATGGCGGACGCACTGAAGAGCCGATCAGATTGAGGGAAGCTCCGGAGAACGATCAAGCAACAGCGCGCAATGCCGGGTGGAGATTGGCTTGAGGTCGGCTCGATAGGGGCTGCAGCATGGCGAACGGACATCTCATTTCGATCGTGGACGATGATCCGTCCATGCGCGACGCACTCGCGAGCCTCATCCGATCGCTTGGCCACGATGTTCGTGCGTTCGCCTCCGCCGAAGAGTTCCTCGCGTCCCACGAGCTCGAGCGGTTTTCCTGCGCAATCACCGACATCCAGATGCCCGGGATGAATGGCTTCGAACTCAAACGGCAGCTCAGCTTACATCATGGCGCCGTGCCCGTCATTATGATCACCGCGCGCGCCGAGCCGGATCTCGAAGAAAGGGCGATGTCGAGCGGGGCCGCCTCTTTCCTCCGCAAGCCTTTTGAAGCAGAAACTCTGGTCGGTTGCCTCGCACAGGCGCTGGAAGGTTGGCCTAACGCGCATTAGAGCATGATGACTTTTCTTCTGCACTAAATCGCACCGGCTTCACGCGCAATGGCCGCAGCCTGCGTACGCTTGCGCGTTCCGAGCTTCTCGTAGATGCGCCGCAGGTGCGTTTCGATTGTGTTTTCGGTCAAGAACAGGTCTCGGGCGATCGCCTTGTTCGAGCCTCCTTTCCAGATCAATCGCAAAATCTGTACCTCGCGGGTGGTAAGCCGAACCGCGTTTCCCGTTACCTCAGCCCTGCGATCTCGAAGCGCCGTCGTCGTCATCGCGGCAATTGGCTCCTTGAGCTCGCGCAACAAACCGACCGTGCGCGGCTCCCTCATGACGGCAGAACGAACCACAAGCGGCTCAGTCGCCCAGCTCTCGTCGGCGAATACCCGCACCATCCCGCCGTCCGCAGCGCGCATCACCGCCTCATCGAACGCCGCGCTGGCCTCACGTCGTCGGCCGCCTGATTCGAGCGCTTGCGCCTCAAGAAACAACAGCCGCAACGCCCGGCGTCGACGTCCGGCTGCCTCGGCGCGCTGCCGCTCGGCGCGGATTTCCGGAACCGTCTCATTGCTATCGCCTGTCGCCTGCCGAAGGCGCAGTCCGGCAATCATGACGTCGTCGATTTCGCCGGCGTGCGGATTGAACGCACCAAAGCTGTCCCAGAGAGCCGCGTCGCTGCCGGCGGCGAGCGCGCGGCGCGCACCTTCATTATTGTTGCTCCGCAACGATGCGTAGGAGCGCTCGAGCCATGCAGCGGCAGTCAGGCGGCGAAGGCCGCGGCGAGCACCGATCTCACCGAGCTGCACCAGCAGCGACTGGCCGTCATCGCCGTGTCCGCGTAAGAAGTGCAGTCGCGCCGCAATACGATGCAGCACGATCAAGTGATCCGGCATGCCGGTCTCGATCACGATCGGCATGTAGTCATCGACAAGCGCCTGACAGGCGTCGAGCGCATTGGCTTCATAGAGACACTCCGCAAGGTAGGTCGCGACGACGGCGCCGGCGCCGCCATAGCGTTCGCCGCCCGCGATGGCCCGGTTGAACGCACGTTCAAGCGTTGCGCGCGCGGCCGCGACCTGCCCGAGATTAAGTTCGATGGCCGCGGCGAAGCACGCGCTATAACTCAAGACATACAGCGCATCGATCGGTTCGCAGGCCTCGCGCGCCTGCGCGAGCGCGCGCTGCGCCTCATCGTAGCGCCCGAGCGCAAGATGGCAGAAAGCGCTCGCATTGCTGGCGAGCCCCGCCGTGAACCGGCCGAAATGCGACGATCTGTTGCGCAATTCATCAACGGCTCGAAGCAAGTCGGGAATGCCGTCGGTCCAGCCGAGCATCATGAGGCGCATGGCAACGATCTCATCATCGCCATCCGTTCCAACCTCATCAGCCCGTTCAATGACGTCCATGTATCGTCTGGCAGCATCATAGCGATGGGCAAAGATCGCCGCGAAGGCCGCGGCCCGCAGCAGCGCCGGCCGGCGGTAGACTTCGGCGTCGGGCAGCAGTGCAATGGCGTGTGCGGTGTCCGCCACCCGGCCGGAATGAAGATTGTCCATGGCCGATGCTGCGAGCAGATCGGCGGCGAACATGTGATCCTTTGCCGACAGCGCATGTGTAATGGCTTCGTTCATGAAACCATGGGCGGAGGTCCAGCAGGCCGCGCGCCGATGCAACGGCTGCAACTCGCCCTGTCTCTCCTGCGCCATGCGAACACGCAGGAAATCCGCAAATAACGGATGATAGCGATACCAGCGCTCCTCCGCGTCGATCGGAACGAGGAGAAGATTGTCGCGCACGATCTGCGCGATCATCTCATTGCTATCGCCTCGCTCCAGCGCAGCGTCACACAACTCAGCACAAAATTGGCCAAGAACGGCGGAACGCAGCAGGAAATCGCGTTGCGGGCCCGGTCGACCGTCGAGCACTTCCTGCGCCAGATACTCGGCGACACTTGCGCTCGCGCCCGAAATCGCCCGCAGCGCATCGGATCCGTATCTGCCGTTCACAGCAATTGCCGCGAGCTGCAGCGCGGCGGGCCACCCTTCCGTGTGCTGTTGCAGCGCCCGGATTGCTGCAACGCCGATGTTTTGACGTTCAAGAAACGTCTGGGTCTCCTCCGGTGTAAAACGCAATTCCGCCTGGTCAAGTTCAAGAAGCTGGCCATACGCGCGCAGCCGGCCGAGCGCCAAAGGCGGCTTCGTGCGGCTGGCGAGAACGACGCGATGATGCATGTCAAGATCAGCCAGCAGACGCTGCAAGAAGGCCCAGACGCTCTCATCAACGATTAGTTCGAGATCGTCAAAAAACAGGGCGATTGGAGCGTCGGAGAGCGATAGTCGTTCGATCAGGTCAGCTGCCCTGCCCTGTACCGGATTCGCATTTGTCGCGGGCGTTTCCATGGACGGGCTGGCGACAGGCTCCCCGAACGCCGTCTGAATTGCCCCCTTCAACGATTGCAGGAAGCGACCGAGCTGATTGTCAGCCCGCTCTACCAGCAGCCAGACCGTAGCGATGCCACGCGCCTGGAAGCGTCGCCGCAATTGCTGCATCAGCGTGCTTTTTCCAAAACCGGCCGGGGCGCAGATCAGCGTCAGCTGCGCGACGCTTTCGCCAATCAGGCCCAGCAGGTGCGCCCGCTCGACCATCGTGGCCGGCGCTCGCGGGGGCGAAAAGCGAGCGCCTCGCAGGCCTGTCGTGTGACTTGCCTGGGGTAACGACATCCGGCGCTCCCAGCTTGATGCAGAGGAGCCTTGATGCTGCGATGGCAGATTTCCGCTGTCAATACAGACGCTTGCGTCCGTGACTGCACAATTCACGGTTCTCCGTGATGTTTGCGCTGCACCCTGGTCGCTACCTCCCGCCCCGGTGCCCCGCAAAGCGGGGGCAGCCGACGGGAGATAATGGAAAATGGTCCGCCACCACGCGACCGCGCAGCAACCTTTGAACAACGCGATTCGCAACGCCGAACGGAATAGCCATGCCTGCGCGCCGCGATAGATCGTCTGCGTCGCGAGCGCTCGACGACCGCCGTTTGCGGCGCGTCATGCAATTCATCGCGGCCAACCTGCATAACACTATCCGTCTCAAGGACTTGGCGGAGGTTGCGAGCCTGAGCCCGTTTCACTTCTCCAGGGCTTTTCGCAAAGCCACAGGAGAATCCCCGCATCGCTTCCTGCGCGAATGCCGCCTCGAGAAGGCAAAGGAATTGCTGGCCGACGGAGCCGCAACGATTGCGGAAATCTCCCTGATCTGCAGCTTTTCCTCACAGTCGAGCTTTACCCGCGCTTTCACCCGCGCCTTCGGCCTGGCGCCGGGCAAATATCGCCGAAAGACCCAGTAACCAAGGGCAGCGAAAATCAGCAAGATCGGTAAAGACACCAATGGTATAAAACTGCCTAAATGGTGGATGCCGTCGCGCGTCCGCCGGGACGGAGCTTGGCTCACGGGGCTTCGCTCATGGTCCGTAAATCAGCGGCTCTGAACGCCTGACGACAACTCGGTTGGTCGAGCATGGAAGAGAGCAGCGCTTACGGCCAATCTTTCGGAGAACGCCTGAGGGCGCAAGCCACCTCGTTTGTTCGCTCGTTGCGCAACACCAATATCGCCGCAACCGAGGTCCGCGCCGACAATCCGCCACATGGCCTGTCCGCGCCCCTTACGCGCGAAGATGCGTTTTTGGTGGCGGTTATACTGCGGGACTATCCAGTCCATGAGTATTTCGAGGACGGCCGAATTGCGGGAGTAACATCGCTCAGGACCGGTGAGACGGTACTGTACGATGTGAAGCGCAACCCGCAGTTCTATATCAATAATCCATTCCACAGCATTCATTTCTATTTTCCGCGTGTCGCGTTGAACCTTATCGCGGAAGGTGAGGACGCGCAGAAGGTCGAGGAATTGCGGTATCAACCCGGTGCCGGTGTCGACGATCCCATTCTGCGGGCATTGGTCGTCTCTCTGGTGCCGGCTTTCGAGCATCCCGAACAAGCAAGCCGCCTTTTTGTCGAGCATGTCACATTGGCGGTTGGCATTCATGTCGCCAAGACATATGGGGATGCGCGTTCAGTCGCCACGACCTCGCGCGGCGGATTGGCACCTTGGCAGATGAAGCGCGCCGAGGACACGCTGGGGGCTAACTTGGAGGGCGACGTCTCTCTGGCCGACCTGGCAAACGATTGCGGCTTGTCGGCAAGTCATTTTTCCCGGGCGTTTCGGCAATCCACCGGCCTCTCGCCACATCGGTGGCTCCTGCAGCGCCGCGTCGACCAGGCAAAAAGTTTGCTCTCCGAGCGCAAAATGTCGCTCTCAGAGATCGCGCTCGCCTGCGGATTCGCCGATCAGAGTCACTTCACGCGCGTCTTTACACGTCTTGTCGGAATTGGTCCTGGTGCCTGGCGTCGAAACCGCGACTAATGTCTATTAGAACGACAAAGATCGTTGTCGTTCGCCGTCGCAGGCAGTATCGTGCGCCCTACAAGAATCCGTACGCCTATTTCAAACAGAGCGCCTTGCCGCGCAAGCTTAACCTTCTAGCCGGCAAAGCAACTCAAGCAGCTGAGACTTGGGATGCAAAAGAGCAGCGGTTACGGGGACAGATTTGGTGAGCGCTTGCGGGCCAAGGCTACCGCATTCGTTTCGCGTTCACTGCGCAATACCAGTATCGCGGTTACAGAGCTGCGCTCGGACAACCCTGAACATGGCATATCTGCACCGCTTGTTCGTGAAGATGCCTATTTGATCGGCTATCATTTTGTCGACTATCCCATTCACGAATATTTTGAAGACGAGCGCACCACTCCCCTCACCTCTCTCAGAGCCGGCCAGACCACGCTGTACGATCTCAAGCGCAGTCCGCAATTCACCATCAACAAGGCCTGCCACTGCGTTCATTTCTATTTTCCACGTAGTGCACTCAACATCATTGCCGATAACGCAGAGGCGCGGCGCATTCACGAACTTCGCTATCAGCCCGGCGTCGGGGTCGATGATCCCATCATACGCGCGCTGACTTCCTCGCTCGTTCCGGCTTTCGAGCATCCTGATCAAGCCAGCCGTATCTTTGTGGATCACGTCACGCTCGCGGTCGGCATTCACGTGGCCAAGATGTATGGCGGCATGGTTTCGCAAATCCGGCCAACGCGCGGCGGATTGGCACCCTGGCAGTTGAAACGGGCCGAAGAGACGCTCGCCGCTAGTCTTCAGGGCGACATCTCGTTGGCGGATTTGGCAAATGATTGCGGCATATCGGCAAGTCATTTTGCCCGCGCATTTCGGCAATCGACCGGTCTATCACCCCACCAATGGCTTCAGCAGAAACGCGTGGACGAGGCCAAGGTCCTGCTGCGCGAGAGACGGCTGTCACTGTCGGAAGTCGCCCTTGCCTGCGGTTTCGCTGATCAAAGCCACTTTACCCGGGTCTTCTCCCGCTTGACCGGTGTCAGCCCCGGCGTGTGGCGCCGAAATCTAGACTAACGTCTTAGATTTCTCATGGTCGAAACGGTCAAAGCCTGCACGAATCTGACAATCGTTTTTCTGCAGGGCGGTGCAAATAGCGGCATCGCTTGCAGAAAGGTCTCACATGACGGACCAAGGCGGCGCCTATGGCCAGCGGCTCGCAGATGCCTTCCAGCTCAAGCGAGCGCCCGCATTCGTGACGCGCTCCCTCCGAAAGTCGAAGATCGCCGTCACCGAGATCAAGTGCGATATCGCCAACCACGGCCTCACAGCGCCGATCCCCTATGAGGACGCCTTTCTGATCACGGTGCAGCTTCAGGACTGCCCACAACACGATCTCTTCATCGACAACCGGCAGGTGCCGACCAGCTATTTGCGAGCGGGAAGCGTCAGCATCTACGACTTGCGCTCCAATCCGATCGCCAACGGCATCAGCACCTTTCATTCACTGCATTTCTACGTCCCGCGGGCCGCTCTCGATGTCATCGCCGATATGGAAGGCTGTGGTCGGGTAGACGAATTCGCCAATGAGCCCGGCGTTGGCGTGGAGGATGCCGTGCTCAGCGGACTGGGGACAGCCCTGCTGCCGGCATTCCAGCGCCCCAAGGAAGCCAACCAAGTTTTCATCGACCATCTGGCGATTGCGGCGACGGCGCATACGCTGAAGACCTATGGCGTCGGCAGCTGTGTAATTCCTTGCACGCTCGCGGGTCTGGCGCCATGGCAAGAGCGGCGCGCCAAGGAGGTTCTAAGCTCTCGATTGGACGGCGAGATCTTTGTGTCCGACCTTGCCAGCGAGTGCGGACTTCCCACCGGCGCTTTTCTGCGAGCCTTCCGTCAAACCACCGGGGTCAGCCCATACCGCTGGCTGCTCCAGCATCAGGTCGAGCACGCCAAGTTCCTGCTGCGGAGAAATCGGCAAGCCGATCTGGATGAACTGGCTCTCGCGTGCGGGTTCGCCAGCGAAGCTCACCTGGTGCGCGTATTCAAGGGCGTAACCGGTGTGCATCCCGAGGCATGGAGGCAGGGATAGGACGTCGACGGAGCTGACCAGCGTGCATCGCCGGTAGTCTCCGGGATTCCGTCGAACATTGATGAGCAACAGCCATGCAGCATCTGAGGCAGTCAGACACAGCGGTCGAGTACGAGCCGACGAGCGCCGAGCATAGGCCTGTGCCAACAAGCTTCCTCTCGGAATTCATAGCGGCTCTCCTCAACACGAAGCCAAATCCTGACGTCATCCTCCCGAGAACAAGACCTACGTTCAACGAGCATATTCGCTACCTTGCGAGGCTCTGGACGGTCGGCATCGTGCTGATGACAGCGGCAACCTGGGGAATGGTGCGGCTCCAGATTTTCGATCGCCCGGGAACCGCAATACTCGCCTATTTGCTCATCATCATCGTACTTTCGCTGATGGACAGTTTCGTCACTTCCGCGCTCTTCTCGCTGATTGCGGTCGGCTGCCTAAACTACTTCTTCATGGTACCCCTCTATTCCTTCGAGATCACGAGTACGCAGGACGCGGTGGCCCTTGTCGCATTCGTGGTGACGTCGTTTGCGATCACCACGCTCGTCAGGAGAGCACGCCGCTTCGGCGAGGCACAGCACGCGCAGGCGCATCTCCTCGACCTGACACCGGACGCCATCCTGGTCGTCGATGTCAATCGCGTCATCACTTACTGGAACCGCGGCGCCGAACGGCTGTTCGGCTGGACCCGGGAGGAAGCGCTCGGCAAGACCGTGCACTTGCTCTTGAAGACCGTCTATCCTGCCCCCTTGCAGGAGATCGTCGAGACCGCCAACCGCGACGGCCGTTGGGAGGGCGAATTGGTGCAGATGACGCGCGACGGCGCCGAGGTCGTGGTTTCCAGCAAATGGACAGTGCGGCGTGACACACGGGGAAACTTGATCGGCACGCTCCAAAGCAATACCGATATCACAGCCCGCAAGCGCGCCGAGGAAGCGCTCTTGAAAAGCCAGGCGGCCTATCTATCGGAAGCGCAGCGATTGAGCCACACCGGCAGTTTCGGCTGGAACGTCACGACCGGCGAACTGACCTGGTCGGCGGAGAGTTTCAGGATATTCGGATTTGATAGCGAAGCAAAACCGACCCTCGAGCTCGTCTTCCAGCGCGTCCATCCCGACGACCGTATACTGGTCCGCACGCAGCTTGAGCGAGCGGCCACCCACGAGGAGCCGCTCGATTTCGAACATCGGCTGCTGATGCCGAATGGCTCAGTGAAGACGCTGCATGTCGTCGCCCGCCCCTCACTGGAGGAACGCGGACATCCGAAGCTGGTCGGCGCCGTCATGGACGTAACTTCGCACAAGGTCGCCTATTCGGCCTTGGAGCAAAGCGAGCAACGCTATCGCCTTCTTTTCAAATTCATGCCGATCTCATTATGGAGGGTTGATGCCGGGGCCGCGTGCGAGATGCTTGATGAACTCAGGGCCGCCGGCGTCACTGACTTCCCGGCGTACCTGGACGCACATCCCGAATGGATAATGAAAGCGATGCACGCATTCAAAACCGAGGAAGTTAACGACGCATGCGTACGTTTGCTGGGCGCCAAAGACGCACAGGACTTGTTGGGACCAATAACCCCATTTTGGCAGCCCAAATACCTGCGGCGCCTTCTCGAGAGCCGATTTCGAAATGAATCATTCTTCGAGGAAAAAATGCAGTTCGTCACACTGGACGGCCGGCTAATCGACGTGCTTTTCACTGCAGTGCGCACCGGTTTCGGCTTCTCAATTTCGGGACTGGTCGATTTGACCGAGCTCGTCAAAGCGCAGGAGACACTTGAGCGATTGCAGATCGAGTTCGCGCATGCCGCCCGGGTCTCGACGCTTGGCGAATTGACCGCCTCGATCGCCCATGAGCTCAACCAGCCGCTCGGAGCGATAGCGACCAATTGCTCGGCGGGTCTCAGATGGCTCAACCGCCCCCAGCCGGATTTGGACGAGGTCCGTACGTTGATCCAACGCAGTCTTTCGGATGCCCGGCGGGCGGCCGACATTATCGCCCGCGTGCGCGAGATGGCCGCGCGCCGCGCGCCCGCGCGCGTGCTCGTATCCCCGCACGCCATCATCCTGGAAGCGCTGCAGTTCCTTCGGCATGAAGTCGAGTGGCGCGGCGTTACCGTGTCACACAGCTTCTTGCCCGCGGCGCCGCATGTGCTGGCGGATCGGACCTTGCTGCATCAGGTCATTGTCAATCTTGCCGTCAACGCCATGCAGGCCATGGCGCAGGTTGGCGCAGCAGAGCGCAGGATCACCGTGCGGACCGCCTCGCTTGACGGCGCGTCGCTGTGCTGCAGCGTCGAGGACAGCGGTCCCGGAATCGAACCGGATCACCAGCCCCGCTTGTTCGAGAGCTTCTTCACGACCAAGGAGGGAGGCATGGGAATGGGATTGTCCATCTGCCGCTCGATCATTGAGGCCCATGGCGGGCGAATCGAAGCCGACAATGGCAGCATCCACGGTGGCGCCCGATTCTCCTTCACGTTGCCGGCGGCGAATGGAACCCTGCAATAGGGTTTCGGTAAGCCGCGAGCATTCAGTACGCAAGGCTGTGGTCCAGAGAAAAAGCAAAACCATTCCAGAGGCGGCAATCCCATCCAATAAGGCGAGCGGCACTTGAGCCATTGTAGCCGCCGACAACCGGTCGAACCCGATCGGTTGTCGGACGCATTAGCTGCAGAGGTGACACATGCCCGACGCCGTCTCGAAACCAGTGCCACACCCCGGCGCGCAGGCCGCCACCCCTCGCTTGTTTGTGCTCGAATTGAATGCCGGCTGCATTCATTCGATGAACGTAGATGGTTCGAACAAGAAGACCATTGTGACTGGCTGCCGGTTTCCGGACGGCATTGTCGTAGATGTCGAAGCGGGCCACATCTACTGGACCAACATGGGCGTTCCAAGCCTGAACGACGGCTCGATCGAGCGCGCTGATCTCGATGGCAGGAACCGCAAGACCATCGTCGCCGAAGGCGACACTCATACCCCCAAGCAGATCATTCTCGACAAGCAAGCCGGCAAACTATACTGGTGCGATCGCGAGGGCATGCGCGTCATGCGGGCCAATCTCGACGGCTCGCAATTGGAGACGCTGATCGAAGCGGGCTACGGCGACGCGGACCGGCGTGACCAGACCCGGTGGTGCGTCGGGCTCACCATCGACCCCAGGCACAACAATATCTACTGGACGCAGAAGGGCCCAGACAATGGCGGCCAGGGCCGCATCTTCTGCGCCAACGTGGAAATTCCGAAAGGCGAGACGGCCGAGAAGCGTTCCGACGTCAAGGTGTTCTTCGATGGCCTGCCGGAGCCGATCGACCTCGAGCTCGATCTGAAGAGCCGCCTCCTGTACTGGACCGATCGTGGCGACGCGCCGCGTGGCAACACCGTCAGTCGGGCCTCGATCGACCACAAGCCCGCCGAGCCCGAGATCGTGTTGAATCATCTGATGGAAGCGATCGGCATTGCGCTGGACGTCCCGCACGATCGGATCTTCGTGACCGATTTTGCCGGATCGCTCTACTCGTCTCGGCTCGACGGCTCGGCCGAGCGAAATTTCCTCTACGCCCAGGGCAATCTCACCGGCATCGCCTATGCCGAAATCCCCCAGGAGAATTGATATGCCGGAGCACAAGCCCATTCGCCGGGTGGCCATCATAGGAACGGGCGTCATTGGCGCGAGCTGGACCGCCCTCTTCCTTGCGAACGGCCTCGAGGTTGTGGCGACCGACGTTGCCCCGGACGCGGAAGCGGCTCTCAGGCGCTTTGTTGCAACGGCCTGGCCGGCGCTGCAGCGATTAGGCCTTGCGCCCGGCGCAACACAGAGCAGGCTGACTTTCACCGCAGCACTCGCGAACGCGGTGAGGGACGCTGATCTCGTTCAGGAGAACGGCCCGGAAAAACTCGATTTCAAACGAACGCTGTATAAGCAGCTCGACGAGCTCCTGCCCGCCGATGCGATCATCGCCTCGAGCTCGTCGGGGCTGACCATGAGCGAGATCCAGTCCGCCTGCGAGTTGCATCCAGAGCGCTGCGTGATCGGGCATCCCTTCAATCCGCCTCATCTAGTCCCGCTCGTTGAGATCGTTGGCGGCGTCAGGACTTCAGAGGACACCATACGCCGCGCCGCGGAGTTCTATACGTCCATCGGCAAGCGGACGATCCGTCTCAACAAAGAAGTGCCCGGCCACGTCGCGAACCGACTGCAAGCCGCACTGGCGCGGGAGGTCTATCACCTTGTTGCTGACGGGGTCGTCAGCGTCGCCGACGTCGACACCGCGTTGAGCTGGGGGCCAGGCCTGCGTTGGGGCATTATGGGCCAAGTGCTTCTCAATCATCTCGGCGGCGGCCAGGGTGGCATCGAGCATTTCTTCAAACAGTTCACCGGTCCGATGACGGCCTGGTGGAAGGTGCTGGGCTCGCCGGAGCTTACCCCTGAGGTTCAGCAAAAGCTGATCGACGGCGTTCACGCCGAAGTCGGTTCACGCTCTATCGACGAGCTGGCTGCGGAGCGCGACGAAATCCTGCTCGGGCTTATCGAAATGCGCAACAAGGCCAGCAAGGCAAATCAGGCAAAGGTCGCCTAATCGCCAAACGTTCGATCGGACCGCACGCGCCTCCAAAACCTCAGTCCTTGGAGGCGAATTCACGACGGCGCGGCGACGAATTCGCACTTCGCCGCTCCCGCTACAACGAAGCAAAAACGTCCCTGGAACGGCAAGCGGCTTCAAGAACGCGGACGGCGCTCCCGGCAAATTCGGCGGCGAGACCAATCAGCACGCTCGACGCTTCGCTCAGGCTTTCGCGCTTCAAACCGTCCCGCCAAGGAGATTCAACATGGCCACAGCCACTGCAGCCCGCAAACCGGACGCGAAGGCACTGCCAGTGCCGGACGGCGATTTCTACCAACTTGTCGAGCTCCTGAACGCCGACGAGTTGGCGCTTGTCAAGAAGGTGCGGGCCTACATGGATACGAAGGTCAAGCCGATCATCAACAAATATTGGTCCGACGACGCCTTCCCGTTCGAACTGTTGCCGTCATTCAAGGAGCTCGGCATCGGCGGGCTTGGCTACGAAGGCTATGGATGCGCCGGCGGCAGCCAGAAGCAGTTCGGCTTCGTGGCAATGGAGTTGGCACGGGTCGATCCGTCGATCTGTACCTTCTTCGGTGTCCACAGTGGCCTTGCGATGGGCTCGATCTATCTC
Source organism: Bradyrhizobium sp. Leo170 (assembly GCF_004296405.1). Classification (GTDB taxonomy): domain Bacteria; phylum Pseudomonadota; class Alphaproteobacteria; order Rhizobiales; family Xanthobacteraceae; genus Bradyrhizobium. The sequence continues at coordinate 31,510 of NZ_PSRR01000022.1, read as the reverse complement.
GACGGTTCCGAAGAGCAGAAGCAGAAATGGCTGCCGCAGATGGCTCGTTTCGAGAAGATCGGCTGCTTCGGCCTGACCGAGCCCTTGATCGGCTCCGGTGCGAGCGGCGGCCTGACCACGACCGCGAAGCGCGACGGCGATTCCTGGGTCCTGAACGGCCAGAAGCACTGGATCGGCAACGCGCCATGGTGCGATCTCTCCATCATCTGGGCCCGCGACCTCGGCGACAACCAGGTGAAGGGCTTTATCGTGGAGAACAAGAGCTCGCCCGGCTTCAGCGTCGAGAAGATCGAACACAAGGTCGCGCTCAAGGTTGTCCAGAACGGCCAGATTACGCTGACGGACGTGCGCGTGCCAGAAGCTAGCCGGCTGCAGGGCGGCAACTCCTTCCGCGACACCGCCCGCGTATTGCGCATGACCCGCTACATGGTCGGGTGGGCATCGACCGGTGCGCAGATGGGCGCATTTGAGAACACCCTCGCCTACACCCAGAGCCGTCTCCAGTTCGGCAAGCCCATCGCCTCGTTCCAGCTGGTGCAGGATCTGCTGGCCAAGATGCTCGGCAACCTTACCGCTTGCCAATGCATGATGCTCCGGCTGGCCCAGCTCGACGACGAAGGCAAGCTCGGCGACCACCATGCGGCGCTGGCCAAAGCCTTCTGCACGGCGAAAGCTCGCGAAACCGTCGCGTGGGGGCGCGAACTTTTGGGCGGCAACGGCATCGTCGCGGACTACAACGTGGCGCGCTTCTTTGCCGACGTCGAGGCGCTCTACTCCTACGAAGGAACCTACCAGATGCAGAATCTGATCGTCGGCAAGGCGATCACCGGCATCAGCGCCTTCATCTAACCGCGCCGCAGAACGGGCGAGAGGTCACGCCCTCCGCCCATCCCGTTCCGGACGAGGAGACAGTAATGGCAGATACGTTGGCGCTGGCGAACGTGCTCTACGAGAAGAAGAACGGCATCGCCTACGTGACCCTCAATCGCCCAAAAGTGCTCAATGCCCTGAACACGCCGACCTGGATCGACCTGCAGAGAGCGTTCGAGGACGCAAAGGCTGACGCATCCGTGCACGGCGTGATCCTCACAGGCGCCGGCGACAAGGCCTTCATCGCCGGGGCCGATATCAGCGAGCTCGCCCATGTCGACGCCTATGAGGCGGAGGAATCCAGTCGCTTCGGTCAGGATGTGCTGAACCTGATCGAAAATCTCGGCAAGCCCGTGATCGCGGCGATCAATGGCTTCGCGCTTGGCGGTGGTTGCGAAACGGCGATGGCCTGCACCATCCGGATCGCGGCCGAGCATGCCAAGTTCGGACAACCCGAGGTCAAGCTCGGCCTGTTACCCGGCGGCGGCGGCACGCAACGTTTGCCCCGGCTGGTCGGCAAGGGCCGGGCTCTGCAGCTCATCCTGACCGGGGAAACGATTTCGGCGCAGGAAGCATACCGCATCGGGTTGGTGAACGAGGTTGTGCCGGCGACTGAGGTGATCGCGCGCGCCGAAGCGATCTTGAAGCAGATCGCCGCCAACGCGCCGATCGCCGTGAAATTCTCACTGGAAGCAGCTCACAAGGGCCTCGAGACAAGCCAGAGGGAGGGATTTGCGCTGGAGGCCTCCTATTTCGGCATCTGCGCCGCGACCGAGGACAAGAAGGAAGGCACTGCCGCTTTCCTCGAGAAGCGCGTGCCGCAGTTTCATGGTCGTTGAAGCGCGAGTGGCTGAAAGGCGTGTCATGGCAGTCTCCAAAACATCCGCGAGTCCAAGCGCCGAATTTCAGCTCACCAGTGCCGACGGATTATGCGTAGCCTGCGCGCGCTGGGACAGCTGCGGGCCGACCCGGGGCGTGATCCAGATCGCGCACGGCATGGGCGAACATCTGAGGCGCTACGTCGACACCATCGATGTTCTGGTTTCGATGGGGCTTACAGTCTACGGCAACGATCATCGCGGTCATGGACTCACCGCTCGCTCGGCCGCACAGTTGGGAGATTTTGGCGAAGGCGGCTTCGAGCTGCTCGTGGCGGACATGGTGCGCCTCAGCGAAGTTGCCAGGAACGAGCATCCCGACCTGCCCCTGCTCCTGTTTGGCCACAGCATGGGCTCCTTCGCGGCGCAGCGCTATGCGATCGGTCACGGCCATAAAATCGATGGTCTCATCCTTTCGGGGTCAGGGGCGCTCGACGGGCTGGCGCGACTGGCGAGTTCGGCGCCACCCGGAGCGAACCTGCTCAACGCCGCATTTGAGCCGGCGCGCACGCCGTTCGACTGGCTGAGCCGCGATGAGCTCGTTGTCGACGCGTTCATCGATGACCCCCTGTGTTTTGCGGCCCTGCAGCCGGATTCGCTTGCGTCCTTTCTTGGTTCGGCTCCCACGCTCTGCGATCCCGTTGCCTTGTCAAAGATACGCTGCGACCTACCGGTCTACCTGTTTTCCGGCAGCGAAGATCCCGTCGGCCAATACCTCGATGGCGTCAGACTCCTGGTGGAGCGCTACCGCGCCGCCGGCCTGCACGACATCGCCTTCGATGCCTATCCGGGCGGACGCCACGAGATGCTCAACGAAACCAATCGCCGCGAAGTCCAGACGCGGCTAACCGGATGGATTTCCCGCGTGCTGGACCGCCCGGCCGCCGATGACACCCGTCATTCGATCGCGCACAAACTGTAACGCTGAGGAGACAGCAAATGTCCACTGACAACATTTTCTCGGGACTGAAGGTTGTGGATCTGGCGAGTTTCATCGCCGGCCCGGGAGCCGCCGTCATCCTCTCCGACTTCGGCGCTGACGTCATCAAGGTCGAGCCGCCAAGCGGCGATACCTGGCGCATCGGCTACAAGATCCCGCCGCAGCCGCGTGCCAAGGACAACTATCCCTGGCATCTGAACAATCGCAACAAGCGGAGCCTGACGCTGGATCTGAAATCGCCGCACGCGGCTGAGATTCTCGAGCGGCTGGTCAAATGGGCCGACGTGCTGATCGTCAACACCCCGCACCCCGCGCGCAAGCGGTTGAAGCTCAACTATGAGGATGTCACGGCGTGGAATCCCCGCCTGATCTATGCCGACATTACCGGCTATGGCGACAAGGGGCCGGATGCCGACCTGCCCGGATTTGACATCACCGCCTATTGGGCGCGGAGCGGCCTGCTTTCCCTCACCCGCGATGCCGGCGCGCCGCCGACCTTGCCGGTCTCCGGCAGCGGCGATCATGCCACCGCCGTCAGCCTCTACTCGGCCATCGTGACCGCGCTGTACCGGCGTGAGCGGACGGGGCAAGGCTCTTACGTGACGACGTCGCTGCTCGCCTCGGGTGTCTGGGCCTGCGGTGTCTCGGTCCAAGCGGCGCTGTGCGACGCCCAGTTCTATCCATTGCACGATCGCAAGAGCCCACCGAACGCGATCTTCAATGTCTATCAGGCCTCCGACGAGGCCTGGTTCCTGATCGTGCTGACGCCTGACAAATGGCCTGCCTTCGCGACCGCTGTCGGCCGCCCCGATCTCTTGTCCGACGCCCGCTTCTCGGATGCCGCAAAGCTGGTGGCAAACGCGGCACAGCTTTCGGCAATCCTCGACGAGGTATTCCGTTCGCAACCGATGTCGCATTGGCACGACGTTTTCGATCACAGCCACATCACTTTCGGTGTGGTCCGGGCGCCTTACGAGGTCGTCAAGGATCCGCAGCTGCACGAGAACGACATCGTCGTTCCGCTCGAGGGCGCTGGCGGCAATCTGACGTTCACCGTCAGCAGTCCGCTGCAGATCCACGGCGTGACGAAGGTCGCGGCCAGGCGCGCGCCGAAGCTCGGCGAGCACAATGCCGATATTCTCAAGGAGTTGGGCTATGACGACAGCCGGATCGAGGGACTGCTCGTCAGCGGCGCCGTGCCACGCCCTCAGGAGCATAAGCCCTCGGCTGCCTAGCGACGGCTATTGATGCTTGACTTCAAGACACTGCGACCGGGCCTTTGCTTTGCCCGCTCGCTGGTCGCGGCCGAATGAAGCCATTCGCGGCTTGAAATCAACCAGCTCAGAAACGCCGGGCATCCAGCTCCTCGAACTCCATGCGGCAGGCCACGCTGAACTCGTGCAACAGGTCGATCGCGCCATGCTTCGCCATCTCGCGAAGCTCGACGAAAGTCCGGTCAGGCTCAAGGTAAGTGTCGAGGATCTTCCTCGCGATGTGCTCGCCGCAGTGGACGACGCGTTCACTCGATAGCACCCGCATCCTTCCAAGCTTGCCGTAGAGACCGACCAGGCCCGGTATGTCGGCCTCATCGTGCTGGAGCGCATCGATATAGCATTTCGAGGCTTGCTCGATGAACTCCCGGTAAAGGTCCTGACGGCGGCTCTGCTCATGCGACAGCCATTGCGCGCGAAGCTGGAGCCGCTGGGTCAGCAAGTTCGCGATCAGACTGGTCATCCCGCCGACGGCGGTCCCGGTCAGGGCAGCGAGCGCGGAAATGATCGAGGCGTCCATTGCGATGTCCTCAGCCGGGGACGGGAAGCGGCGCACGGCGCCGCCTGATAAACTCGATGATCACGGCGATGCAGGCATAGACGGCTACGAGCAGCCAAAGACCCAGGAATTCGCGGTGGACGTCGGACAGGCTAGCGCCGAGTTGGGCGACGTCGACCAGGCCATCGATCGCAAGCGTGCTTGGCAATAGCTGCGACAATAGCCTGACCGGCGCGGGCATCACTTCGGCGGGCCAGGCAAAGCCCGCAAGGAAGAAGAACGGCAGCCCAATCGCTGCGAAGACGAGCTGGACCGCCAGCGGATTGCGGAAGGTCGCCGCGACCACCAGGCCGAGACCTCCCACCGCGAGCGTGAACGGCACCGCGAAGGCCAAAATGGTCGCGACCGAACCGAGGCGTGGAATCCCGTAAAGATATGGCAGGCCAATCAGGTAGGTCGCAACGATCAGCGCGTGGATCGCAAGATAGGCGAGCAGCTTGCCTGCTACGGTCGCGATCGATTCAAAGGCGAGGTCGCTGACGCGCCTTCGCGCCGTGCCGGTCCAGATCACCTGCGCTCCCGGCAAGGTGCCGAGCAAGCCTACGCCGATCAGCAACGTCTGCTGCAGGATCAGCACGAAGGCGGCGGGCAGGATATAGGTGGCGTAACCGCCCTGCGGGTTGAACAGCGGAACCGGAATGAAAGGCATTGGATCGGTCACCGCGGCCGCAACCGGCGGATCGACGCCGAGCCCGACCAAGCGCGCGATCTCGAAATTGGTTCCGAGCGTACGCGACACCGCCGTCACCGCGCCGTTCATGCGCTGATACATCAGGAAATAGCTGGCGTCCGCGTAGAGTGCGATCGGTGACGATCGGCCATGCAGCAGGTCCCGCTCGAAATGCTGCGGAATGAGGAGGATCCCGAAAATCGAACGGTCATAGACCTCGCGCTCGGCCGTCGGGACGTCCGGGAGGACCCTGGCCACTGCGACATCGGATGTCGCGTCGACCAGCCTCGCCAGTTCGCGACTGGTCTGGGTGCGGTCCTGATCGACGACCGCGATCGGAACCCTGCGCAGGGCTTCGTTCAGATAGGGCTGCGGGTAGAACAGCGCGTAGACGGCGGCGGCGAGCACTACGACCGAAAATACCGGCCGCAGCGAGAATATCCGGCCGATTTCATTGCGAAAGACGGTGAGGAACATCTTCATGCCGCGCGCTCCGGAACAGATCGGCGCATGATCCTTACCCTTATGGCGGTGAGGCTGATAAGCACGGCAACCAAGCCGGTCAGTACCAGCACCGGCTTCCACGAGAGATCGAGCGGCGTTCCTCGGATGGTCTGGTCGATCCGGGCTATCAAGTACCAGGTGCCCGGCAACAGCTCGCCATAGCCATAAGCGAAAGCGTTCATGCCAAGCCGCGGAAAGCCGATGCCCATGAATCCGAAGGCCGGCGCCGTCAACAGCGTGGCGATGCTCACCGCCGCGGCCACCGGCCGAAGCAAGAGCGCGAGCAGCGCTCCGATGAACTGGCAGGCCAGGACGAAGACAATCCCGGCAATCACGAGCACTGCCGGATCGCCTCTCAGCGGCAGCTCCAAGTACTTGAACAGCACGAAATCGGCGATCCCGAGCATCGACAAGAATAGGATCGTATACGGAAGCATCTTTCCAAACATCGCCGGCAAGAGTCCTCCGCCCAAGCGTCGCAATATCGCAAAGCGATGACGTGTCTCGACATCAATGCCGACGGCATAGGCCATCGTAGTCACGACGACGGTCTGCAGCACCGCCGGCAACAGCGCAGCGAGCAGGAAATGCACATAGTTCAGGGTCGAATTGAACAGCGCATGGGTCTGCAGCGGGATCGGCGTGATCGCGGCCTGCGCCTCCTCCACCGGCTGCCCTTCCGCGGTCCTGAGCGAGATCCGGATCCCCGCGGCGACAGTCGGTATGGCGCTGTTGACGCCCCGCAAGACCAGATTGCCGACCGTAAATGTCTGGGTGTTGTAGAAGAGAACGACTTCCGGACGACGGCCGGCGAAAACGTCGCGCTCCAGATTGCGCGGCAGCATCAGGAGGCCGCGGATCTTGCGCGCGACGATCAGATGCCGCCCCTCCGACAGTTCGGCTACATGAAGCACGGTGGCGGTATCGGGCGTGGCATCGACCGCGCGGATGACGGAACGGGAGAGTTCGGACCCGTCGAGATCAAGAACCGCGATCGGCAGCCGCGTGGCAATCCCCGCGCTCAGGATAGCCGTCAACAGCAGCATCAGGCCGAGCGGCACGACGACGGTGAGCATGAGGAGCAACGGACGCCGCCGCAACCAGGCGAGCTCCCGCCAAAATACCAGCGGAAATCCGGGCTGCTGGCGGTCGCGACGCTGCATCTCAGCGCACCCGCGCTTGCCACGCCGCAATCGCGCTCATGCCTGGCCGCAGCCCGTCAACCGGCTGCAACGGCTTGGCCCGCACCTCGAAGGTCCGAAGGTCGAAGTCGCCGGTCGCGCGCGTTGCCCGCCAAGTTGCGTATTGGCCCTGCACATTGATCATCGTGACGCGCACCGGAATGACCTGCGATTTCAGCGCGGGTACCGTGACCTCGAACTTGTCGTCGATTTTCAGCCCAGCGAGCAAGTCCTCACGAAGGTTGAACGTGAACCAGAGATCTCCCATGTCGATCAGCGAGAACAGCGGCGCGCCGGCGCTGAAGTTTTCGCCGAGCTCGGCGACGCGGCTGGTGACCTGGCCGGACGCTGGCGCTCGCAACGTCAATTCCGAGACGTCGACCTCGCGCTGGTTCAGGCTCGCCTCGGCCTGCTTCACCTGTGCTGCCGCCAGCGCCTTCTCCTCGTCGCTGGCTCCCTTGGTGGCAAGGTCAAGCGCAGCCTTGGCCGCCTCGCGCCGGCGTGTTGCGGTTTCCAGGTTCCGCGTTGCCTCGTCCACGCGCTGCTGCGGCGTCGAACCGCTGCTGATCAGGCTCGTCTGCCGGTCGAAGACTTCCTTGCTGAGCACGACATCGGCATCGGCCGCGGCGAGATCCGCCTTGCGGGCGGCGATCGTCTCCGGCCGCGTGCTGTAGACCCGATCGAAATCCGCCGTGGCAACCGCAAGGGCCGCGCGTGCGGCAATGAGGGAGGCTTTCAGCTGAGGACTGTCCAGCTCCGCGAGCAAGGCGCCCCGCTGGACCGTGTCGCCGACATCGACGCGGAGGTCAGCGACCCGTCCATTGACGCGGGGGCTGAGGTCCACGCGGTTGGCCGAAACCTCGCCTTGCACGGTCAATGGCGGTGGCCGCGTCGCAAACCAGAGAAACGTGCCCAGACCGAGCAGCACACCGGCGAGAACAATCCAACGGACGGCTCTTAGTGCGGTAGATGAAGCGTTCATGATCCGGTTTTCTGCTTGATGAGGTCGACGGCACGAGGCGCTTCCGCAATCAATCGCGAACTGCGTTGACCGGTCAGATATGACCAGAACCATTGCGTCTGCACCCTGAACCGATTCTGAAGCTGCGGCAGTGCGAGCACATGGAGGACAGCCCACACGATCCACGTCGCAAAGCCACTGGTCCGCAGGCGACCACCCTCCAGAATCGCAAAATTCTTGCCGACCACCGCCATGTTGCCTTTGCTGCGGTAGCGGAACGGACGGCCATCCTTCCGTCCTTTGACGCGATTAGCGATCAATCGCCCGACAAACCGGCCCTGCTGGATTGCGGCCTGCGCGACGCCGGGCACGGCGTGGCCGTCCTGGGTGAGCGAGCTCGCATCCCCGGCGACGAACACGTCACCCGCCTCCTGGATCTCCATGAAGGGCCCGACCAGAGCCCGCCCGGCCCGGTCGGTCTTGGTGCCGAGCATTTTCACGACCGGCGAGGCTGCTACTCCCGCCGTCCACAGCACGGTCGCGCTGGCAATGCGTTCCCCGCTGGCGATGACGCCCTGCTCGTCGACCGTCTCGACCTTCAGCCCGGTCCTGACCTCGACCCCTAGCCTGGTGAGACGCCGCACGACCTTCTTTGACAGCGGCTCGGCAAAGCTCGGCAGGATACGGCTGCCGCCGTCGAGCAGGATGATCCGGCTGTTCGCCGGATCGATGCTGCGAAAATTGTTGCGTAGCGTGATCGAGACCATCTGCGCGATTGACGCAGCAAGCTCGACGCCGGTCGGGCCGGCTCCAACCAGCACGAACGTCATCTGGCGGGCGCATTCCGTTTCATTTTCGGTAGCCTCGGCCAATTCAAAGGCGCTGAGAATCTTGGTGCGGATGGTTTCGGCGTCATTGAGGCTCTTGAGACCGGGCGCATGCAGCGCGAACTCGTCATGACCGAAATAACTCGGACGCATTCCTGTAGCGACGATGAGATAATCGAAACCGAGCTTGCGGGTGCCAAGTCGTGGATAGATCACTTCGACCACGCGAGCGCTCAGGCTGACGCCGGTAACCTCGGCGAGCACCACGTTGAGATTTTTCTGCTTGGCCTCGAGCTGACGGATCGGCGTCGCGATCTCGGAAGGCGCCAGGACCGCGGTCGCGACCTGGTAGAGGAGCGGCTGAAAGATGTGATGATTCCGCCGATCGATCAGGATGACTTCGACGTCGGCCTTCCTCAACGCGCGCGCCGCCGCAATCCCGGCAAATCCGCCGCCGATGATCACCACACGCTTCCGCGTCAGTGAGGATGATGCGGACGCCGATCCCCTCTCGCGCGGACGTTTCTCGGTCACAACGGTGGTCATCGGCGTATCTGACGATCTCTTGCTGAAGCCCGCCTACGGACCCAAGGGGCATAGAGCGGCCTGCCAGGCCGTTCTTGAACGGGGTTGCGAAGCCTAGAACATCCTTGCCGCATTCGAATTGGTCACTTTTCTCGGGATTACGAAGGTCAAAACCGTCGCGCCTGGTTCGTGGAAACACAGCAAGAGCGTTCCGCCGCCGTCAAACCGATGCAAGCACCGGGCGTGCGCTTTCTCCAAACGGTGACAATGAGTTTCTCGGCGAATCCTTTGCTGGCGGCCTTCGGCCAGCGGCGCGGTTTTTGATTGTTCGCGGAGAGCAAGGGATTGAGCAAGCAGGGAGCTGATGCCGTGCATTGCGTGACCTACTCTCACGGAACGACGATCCAGGCGGCCGATGGACAGACATTGCTCGAGGCGTCAATCCAGAACCGGATTCCGCACCACCACCAGTGCGGCGGCCAAGCACGCTGTACGACCTGCCGGGTCAGGATCCTCGATGGCCTCACGCATGTCTCAGCCCGCACGCCGCTCGAGGAGCGCGTCGCATCGGAGCGCGGGTGGGATGAGTTCACGCGCCTCGCCTGTCAGACCAGGGTACACGGCGACCTCGTCGCGCGCCGGCTCCTGCAGAGCCCGCAGGACATCGTGGTCCTTGACCTCGATGAACTGGGCGCACCTTCCGGCGTCGAGGAGCGGGAACTGGAAGTAGCCGTCCTCTTCTGCGACATCCGCAACTTCACCAGTCAGACGGAAAAGAGCTTACCCTACGACGTCGTCTATTTCCTGAACGGCCACTTCGCGGCCGCGGCGGAAGTCGTGCTGAACAACAATGGATTCATCGACAAATACATTGGCGATGGTCTGCTTGCGATTTTTGGCATCCGCGGTGAGCGGCCGGCGGTCGCGTGCCGGAATGCCGTTCGTGCGGCGATCGCGATGCAAGACGCCGCACAGCGGCTCTCCCCGATGTTCGAACGCGATCTCAACATCTCGCTTCGTCTCGGCATCGGCGTGCATTTCGGACCGGTCATCCTGGGCCGAATCGGTCATCCAGGAAAGCGGCCGATCACCGTCATCGGCAACACCGTGAACGTTGCCAGCCGAATCGAGCGCATGACCAAGCAACTCAATTCTTCGATACTCCTGAGCGACAGCATTGTCGCCGAGCTGCCCGGCGCCCTTCGAGTTGGCGCGAGCCACAAGCTCCAGCTCAAAGGCATGTCGGAAGACTCCGTGCTTTACCATTGCGACGGATTCACGAACCCCGATCCCGCTCTCCTGGTCCAGTCATCGTTCCACCGGATCGCTCCGCGCTTGGTCGCGTTCGGCGAACGCTTCTACCGCATTCTGTTCGAGGCCAATCCGGAACTTCGCCCTTTGTTCAAGAGCGACCTCGCACTCCAGAGACGGATGCTGGTGTCGATGCTGAGTTCTCTCGTCAAAGGACTGAACCGGATAACCGAGATCGAGGGCGGCGTGCGCGCCCTGGGAACGCGTCACTGCCACTATGGGGCAATTTCGACCGATTACGACAAGGTTGCCAATGCACTGCTCTTGACGCTCGCAGAATTCCTTGGCGACGAGTTCACGCCGGAGATTCGTGCCGCCTGGATCGCTGTTTACGGCACGATTTCGGAACTGATGATGGCTGGCGCGGAGGTCGAATAGTGGGCACGCGCCAGTGCAAACCCTATCTCGTCATACGAAAGCGCTCAATCCGGTGATGGACTTGCCGACGATCAAGGTGTTCATCTCCCTGGTCCCCTCATAGGAGTAGATTGCCTCCGCATCGGCCACGAAGCGCCCGATGTGGTTCTCCAGGAGGATGCCGTTGCCGCCGAGCAGCTCGCGGGCATAGCCGACCGTCTCGCGGCACTTCACAGTGCAGAACGCTTTTGCGAGCGAGGCGTGCTCGTCCTGCATCACGCCCTCATCCTGCAACTGCCCGAGTCGTAGCATCATCGCCTGGGTCGATGTGACATTGCCGAGCATGCGCACCAGGAGATCCTGAACGAGCTGGAAGCCGCCGATCGGCCTGCCGAACTGCATTCGCTCGGTGGCGTAACGCAGCGCATGCTCGTAGGCGCCCATCTGGCAGCCCACTGCGAACCACGCCACCCCGGTGCGGGTCATTCTCAAGACCTTTGCCGTGTCCTTGAACGTGTTGGCGTTCTGCAGGCGATCCGCCTCGGGAACGCGGCAGTCCTTCAGGGTGATCAGCCCGTTCTGAACGACCCGCAAAGCCATCTTGGTCCTTATCTTCTCGACCGAGAAGCCCGGATTGTCCTTTCCGACGACGAAGCCCTTGACCTGGTTTGAGCCCTCCTCACGCGCCCAGATCACGTTGATGTCGGCGAAGGTGGCGTTGCCGATCCATTTCTTCTGGCCGTTGAGGATCCAGCTGTCGCCCTCACGGCGGCAGGACGTCATCATTCCGCCCGACGTTGCTGAGCCTACCAATGGCTCGGTCAAACCGAAGGAGCCGATTGAATCGAAGCGCATCATGGCCGGCAGCCAACGCTGCTTCTGCTCCTCGTCGCCGCACAGATAGATCGATCCCGCCGACAGCCCGGTGTGCACCCCCCAGAACGTCGCGACCGACGCATCCACGCGCGCCAGCTCCATCGCGACAAAGCCGTTCAACAGCCAGCTGCCTCCGGCCGCCCCATACCCGTGGTAGCCGATGCCACCTATGCCGATTTCGGCCATCTTGGGAATGATCGCGAACGGAAATTCATCACGACCCCAATAGTCCTCGATCACAAGCGCGACCACGCCTTCCGTGAAGGCGCGAACGCGCCCAAGCAACGCACGCTCCTCATTGTTCAGCACGCTTGCGATCCTGTAGAAGTCGCCGTCAATCGGCGGCGGTACGTAACCCGGTTTCTCCGTCAGCTTTGCCTGCGCGTTCGCCATGGGGTCCTCCCTGGAATGAATGGTGAGGTCGCATCCGTCATGATTTCCTCCCTTCTCGCTGTGCCTAGGTTAGGCGCGTTCGCCATCCGGTTTCGGCAAGAGATGTCTCATTCGGCCGCCCCTTTGCGAAAGCGGACGCGCTCCGGCTCGCCCCGTTCGCGCTCGTCGGCCAGAAATTCCTCGATAAGGGCCGCGGTTTCCCCCGGCTTCGTCACCATAAGCAAATGTCCGTCGTCGATCATGCGGAGTTCGGCGTTCGGGATCAGCCGCGCCATTATTTGGCCGTTGATCGGCGGGACCAGCGGATCGTCGCTGCCCATCAGAACGAGCGTTCTCTGCGGCAACGACCAGAGCCATGGCAGGCTCGTCCATCCGACCATGGCGAGAAGCTGATAAAGGTAGCCCAAGTTGCGTGCGCCGTGCATCGCTTCCGCATGGGGGCGGATCAAGGACGGGTCCTTGCGAAACGCGCCGCCGTAGATGTCCGGCGCGATCCTGCTCAAGTATTCCTTGTCGACATAGCGGCGCGGCGTCGCCATCATCCACAGCACCGAAGGGCGCGCCGGCACCATGATGGCCCCTGGCGCGGTCGCGGCGAGCACCAGTCGCCGGCACAGCTTTGGATATTGATGCGCGAATTGCTGCGCGATGCCGCCTCCCCAGGACACGCCGGCCACGTCGATCTCATGGTAACCGAGCTCCGCGACGAGGTCGGCGGCGAGCCGCGCGAGCGTCGACGGGCGATACGGCAGCAGAGGTCGCGGCGATCCGCCAACGCCGGGCACGTCAAAGATGATCGCTGTCGTTCTGGTGAGCGCCTCAAGGAACGGCCTCGCCAGCTCCCAGTTTGCCCCTATTCCGTTGAACAGCAGAAGCGGTCGGCTGTCGCCGGTCCCACGCTTGATCGCAACCCGCAATGACTGCGCGCCAATCGTAATTTGTCTGACCTCAATCTCGTTCGGATTCATAACGGTCGAGCCCGGCTTCCGGCTGCTCGATTGGTCGGCGCTGGTGCGGTCGTCAGTCAAAGACGTAGGTCCCCGGCGCGGGTCCAAGGACGGGATGGCGTTCACTGCCAAGCGACGCGGGCGCGCTCACCTCCTCGCCCGAGCGCGGATGGAGCCAGTCCCGCCAATCGAGCCACCAGCTTCCCTTCCGCTTCTCGGCCGTCGCAAGGAAAGCGTCAGGGCCGGCCGGATTGACCGGCCCGATCATGAATGAAGCCTTCGGATTGGTCGGGGGATTGAGCAGGCTCTGCAGATGACCGCTGTTCGACAGCACGAAGGTTGTCGCGTCGCCCATGATCTGCGCGGTCCTGTGGACCCCCTTCCACGGCGTGATGTGGTCAGTCACTCCAGCGATGACGTAGCTGTCGGCCTTCACCTTGCTCATGTCGATGGTCTTGCCGCTCAGCGTGAGCTTGCCGGCGCTGACGAACGGATTGGTGAAATAGAGATCGAGGTAATCACGGTGCAGGCGGGCTGGAAGACGGGTTGTATCAGCATTCCAGTACAGGATATCGAAGGCCGGCGGCTGGTTGCCCAGCAGGTAATTGTTCACCCAGTAATTCCAGATCAAATCGTTGGGCCGCATCCAGGCGAACATCCGCGCCAGATCGTGGCCGTCCACGATTCCGCGAAGGCGGGAGCTCTCCTTGGCGGCCCGCATCGTTTCCGGCGTCATCAGACATCCGAACGCACTCTCCTCGGCGGTGTTCGGATCGAGCAGGCAGACTGCCAGGACCATGTTCCTGATTTTCAGCTCCGCCGCGCTGCCCAGCGTCGCAAGATACGCCGTCGCGGTGATCCCGCCGGAGCAGGATCCCATCATCGAGATATCGTCGCAGCCGGTGACCTCGCGCGCTGCGTCAACAGCTCCGTCAAGCGCGGCCACATAGGTGTCCAGACCCCAGTCGCGGTTGGCCGCGGTCGGATTGCGCCAGCTTACGCAGAAGGTTTGAATTCCGCTCTCGAGCAGGAAGCGAACCATGCTCTTGTCGGGCGAAAGATCGAGCGCGTAATATTTGTTGATCTGTGGAGGGGTGACGACCAGCGGTCGCTTCCAGACCTTCTCTGTTGTCGGCGCGTACTGGATGAGCTCCAGCAATTCGTTGCGGAATATGACCGCGCCCGGCGTCGTCGCGAGGTTTTTGCCAACCTCGAAGGCGGTTTGATCCACCATCGACGGCATGCCGCCATTCCTGACGAGATCATCGAAATAGTTCTTCAGCCCGTGCCATAGACTTTGGCCGCCGGTATCGACGAATTTTCGAACTGCCGCCGGATTGGTCAGGATTGCGTTGGTCGGAGCGACGGCGTCAACCAGGATCTCCGTGATCAAATGTGCCCGCGCCTTGTCGATCTGGCTGAGGCTCGTCTTGTCGACGAAGCCGTTGACCGCGTCGCCCCAGGCAAGATAGGCCCTCAGTAGTCCGCTATGCAGCGCACTCTCCTTCCAGGTGGGATCAGAGAACCGCCTGTCGCCCGCCTTCGGCGTCCGCTCGGATTTGCCGGCGACGATCGAGCCCAGCTCACCCAGGAAGGAAAGCCACTGTTCGGTGGCGACTTTCGGCTCGTTGACAACCGCCTTGAACAGGATACCCGCGCTTTCGACCAGATCCTGCCCCTGAATGCCAACAAGGGGATTGAGCGCCAGCGTATTTCTGGACGCTTCCTCGGATATCCCCGGCGTCGGCGATATCTGCTCGCGCTTCTCCGCACTCATTGTTGTCCTGCTCCCTTCGCGGGAATCAGTAGCGCCAGCGTCTCGGCAATCAGGGCCGGCTTCTCCGATCCCTCCACTTCCAGCGTGTTTTGAGTCTTCATGATCACCTGCCCACCCTCTCTCGGCTCGATCCCGGCGAGAACGACGCGCAGCCTGACGCGCGCGCCGGCGGGCACCGGCGCGAGAAAGCGGACCTTGTCGATGCCGTAGTTCAGGCCGGCGGCAGCATCCTTCGGGATGACACCGACCTCCATCGCCAGCGGAGCGACCATCGAGAGCGTCAGATAGCCGTGCGCGATCGGACCGCGGAAGGGACTTTCCTGCCTCGCCCTCTCGACGTCGACATGGATCCACTGATTATCGCCGGTACAGGATGCAAAGGTATCGATCCGTGCCTGATCAATCGTGACCCAATCGGAAAGACCAAGCTCCTGTCCAACTCGTTCGCCGAGAGCGGCAAGTGTGAGGTTGCTCATCTGTCAACTCCTCGATGCGCTGATGGATGCCGAGCGGTTACATGTCGCCGTACTTCTCGCGCAGCACCTTCTTGTCGATCTTGCCGACACTCGTCTTGGGAATGCTGTTGATGAAAAGGATCTTCTCGGGGATTCCATATTTCGAGATGACGCCCCTGTCGGCGAACACCTTCAGGTGGGCCTTCACGGCAACATCCGTCGCCCCGCCTGCACCGGTTGTTTCCTTCACCACCAGCGCCAGCGGCCGCTCACCCCAGCGGTCATCCTTGACGCCGATCACGGCGGCCTCCAAGACGCCGGGACACTGCGTGATCAAGTCTTCGATCTGCAGAGACGACACCCATTCACCGCCGGTCTTGATGACGTCCTTGAGGCGGTCGGTGATGTGCACATAGCCACCGGGGCTCACCACGGCGATGTCGTTGGTATGCAGATAGCCACCGGCCCAAAGCTGCTCGGAACCTTCGGGATTGTCGAAATAGCCCTGCGTCAGCCAGGGAGAGCGGAGCACGATCTCTCCCGCCGACTTCCCGTCATGGGGGACATCCTTCATGTCCTCATCGACGATACGAAGGTTGACCAGCGGCGCCGCCATTCCCGCCTTGGTCCGGAACTCTATCTCCTGGTCCGGATCGCCGCTGAGGTCTCTCGACATGACGTGAGCCACCGCGGCAATCGGGCCGGTCTCGGACATGCCGTAGCCGGCAAAGATATCGACCCCCGCGGCCATAGCCTGTTTGGCCAATGCCTTCGGCAAGGCCGAGCCGCCCACGACCATCTTCAGGCCCGCAAGATCGGTCTTCGCCGCCGCTGCGGCGTTGAGCAGCATTTGAAGGATCGTGGGGACGCCATGGGTGAAGGTAACGCTTTCGCTCTTGATCAGCTTCAGCAGCATCGCCGGATCATAACGTCCGGGATAGACCTGCTTGACGCCCGCAACCGTCGCCGCCCAGGGGAAGCCCCAGGCATGGACGTGGAACATCGGTGTCATGGGCATGTAGACATCGTCGCGCGAGAACCGGCCTTGCCGGGTCGCCATGCCAAAGAACGCGAGTTCGCAGAGCGAATGCAGCACAAGCTGCCGATGGCTGTAATAGACCCCCTTCGGCAAGCCGGTCGTGCCGGTTGTGTAGAAGGTGGTCGCCTGGGTGTTCTCGTCGAAATCCGGAAAATCGTAGTCCGGCAAGGTCGCCGCCAACAGGTCCTCATATTCCCCGACAAAGGTAAGGCTCCCTGTTTCCGGCGCGCGCCGGTCCGACATCACGACCAGCGTCTTGACCTTCGGCAACTGCGGCATCAGGCCTTCGAGGAGGCCGACGAAGTCGTCATTGACGAGGAGCGTCGAGGCGCCGGCGTGATTGATCGTATAGGCAACCTGTTCGGGCGAGAGACGGACATTGACCGTCTGCAGCACCGCCCCCATCATCGGGATCGCAAAGAAGGCTTCCAGGAAACGGTTGCTGTCCCAGTCGAGAACGCCGACCGTGTCGCCCGGCTTGACGCCTAGCTTGCTCAGGGCCGAGGCGAGCCGGCTGACCCGCTCGCCGACCTGTCGATAGGTGAGACGCCTTCGGTCGCAATAAACGATCTCCTGATCCGGCGACTGCAGTAGCGGCGTGTGCCATAACTGCTTGAAGATGAGCGGATATTGATAGGCGGATTTAGCGACCTGAATCAGCCTTCCGACCATGGCGGCCTCCCTCGAACTTGTTTCTTCCTTCGGCCCTTGCGACGTCCGCTCTTTCGATCGCGCGGATCGCCGGGTCTACCGTTTGCTGCGCGACCGTCCACGCACGATATTGGCCTGAAGCGTCGCGTGACGCTCGGCATTTGTGAAGGTCCGAAACGGCCATCGACCGGGTCTGAACCGGACAGTCTGCCGTTATCTCCGGCAGAGGTCTTTACCGATCTTGCTCCCTTTGCGGGACGACGGCCAGCGTCATCCTCCCGACAATCCACTTTTGCTGCTACGCACCAACAACGCCGAACCCACACGTTTTGGGCTCTCCGAAGAGCCGCTTGCCGCGATCCACTGCCGTAAGGCTTCTGGGCGTGAATGACCGCTCGTTGCGCGTTATCGTGTCGGCAGAACGCAGCAAAGACGTTCTCGAATCGGCAAGCGGCTTCGCGAAACCGGCGGTCACGTCAGCCAAATTCGTGGCGCATCTTCCTGAAGAACTGCGCGGGGGCAGCCGCCATGATCGCCCAGCTTACCTTAATCGAACGGCAGTACGCGATCATGATCAGCGCGGCCGTGGCAGTCTGTGGCGCCCTGATGATCCTGGTCGGACGCGATGACGCGATGGGCATTCACGGCGCCCTTGTTTTCCTTGCGGGCATTCTCACGATCTTTCGCATCGGCGAAAGCTACTTCGCGCCGGCGCCATCCGACGAGCGGCTTGCGCACTACTACGATGATCCCAGCAAGGTCGCCATCGTCCTTGCGATGATCTGGGCCGTGGTTGGGCTTGCGGTCGGCGACTGGGTCGCCTGGCAGCTTGTCGAGCCCGACCTGACGTTTGGGGTCGCCTGGTCGAGCTTTGGCCGGCTGCGGCCGGTCCACACCACGTCCGTGATCTTCGGCTTCGGCGGCAACGCGCTGATCGCGACGTCGCTCTACGTGCTGCAGCGCACCTCACGCGCCCGCCTCCCGGACCAGGTGAGCCCGTGGTTCGTGGTGTACGGCTACAACCTGTTCTGCCTGCTCGCCGTCACCGGCTACATGATGGGTATCACCCAGTCCAAGGAATACGCCGAGCCTGAATGGTACACCGACCTTTGGCTGGTCGTGGTGTGGGTCGTGTACTTCCTGGTCTACTTGCGCCCGCTGGCGCGGCGCAAGGAGCCGCACATCTACGTCTCCAACTGGTACTACATGGCGTTCATCCTGGTGGTGGCGATCCTGCACATCGTCAACAATCTGGCTGTTCCGGTCTCGCTCGGCCACGCCAAGAGCTACTCGGCTTTTTCGGGTGTTCAGGACGCCATGACGCAATGGTGGTACGGACACAACGCCGTCGCATTCTTCCTTACCGCCGGCTTCCTCGGCATGATGTACTACTTCCTCCCGATGCGGGCGGGTCGTCCGATCTTCTCCTACCGGATGTCCATCATCAGCTTCTGGGGCATCACATTCTTCTACATGTGGGCCGGATCGCATCACCTGCACTACACTGCGCTGCCGCAGTGGGTGCAGACGCTCGGCATGACCTTTTCGCTGATGCTCCTCATCCCCTCATGGGCGTCCGCCGGCAACGTGCTGCTGACGCTGAACGGCGCCTGGGACAAGGTGCGCGACGACGCCACGCTGCGCTTCATGATGGTGGCGGGAGTGTTCTACGGCCTCACCACGCTCGAAGGATCGTTCATGGCGATCCGCTCGGTGAATTCGCTCTCGCACTACACCGACTGGACCATCGGCCATGTCCACGCCGGCGCGCTTGGCTGGGTCGCGATGATCACCTTCGGATCGATCTATGCCACGGTACCCTGGCTCTGGAAACGCGAGCAGATGTATTCGCCAAAGCTCGTCGAAGCGCATTTCTGGCTCGCGCTGGCCGGGACCGTCATCTACGTGTTCGCGATGTGGAATTCGGGCATCGTCCAGGGACTGATGTGGCGGACCTACAATGAGAGCGGCACGCTCGCCTTTTCCTTCATCGACACGCTGGTCGCTATGCATCCGTACTACATCGCGCGCGCGGTCGGCGGCCTGTTGTTCCTGATCGGCGGCTGCGTAGGCGCCTACAACATCTGGATGACCATCAAGGTGCCCAGCGCGGTGACGGACCTGGCCGCCGACGTTCCGCAACCGGCCGTGGTCGGCAGCGGCGCCCTGCGGGCCGCGGAGTGAAACGCCATGTCGTTCTTCGGATTGCATTACCGGCTGGAAAGCAAGGCGATCGGTCTGACGCTCGGTATCATCGTCGTCGCGAGCATCGGCGGTCTGGTCGAGATTGCGCCGCTCTTCACCATTCACCAGACCGTGGAAGACGCTCCCGACATGCGGCTCTACACGCCGCTCGAGCTCGCCGGCCGCAATATCTACATCCGCGAAGGCTGCTACGCCTGCCATTCGCAGATGATCCGCACGCTTCGTGACGAGGTCGACCGCTACGGCCCGTATTCGCTCGCGGTCGAATCCAAGTACGACCATCCGATGTTGTGGGGTTCGAAGCGCACCGGGCCGGACTTGGCGCGGGTCGGAGAGAAATATTCCGACCAGTGGCACGTCGCTCACCTCAACAATCCGCGCGACGTGGTGCCGGTCTCGGTGATGCCGGCCTACGGATGGTTGCTCATGACCGAACTGCGCATTGACGATCTCGGCCTTCACCTGAAAGCCCAGCGCGCGGTCGGCGTACCCTACACCGAAGAGATGATCGCCAATGCCGCGCTTGACGCCTACGCGCAGTCCAATCCGGATTCGTCGTTAGCGGACGGCGTGACCAAGCGGTACGGCAAGGCCACCACGATGCGCGCATTCGACGGCCGACCCAGCTACCTGACCGAAATGGACGCGCTCGTTGCCTATCTTCAGGTCCTCGGCCGGCTGACTGACGCTGCGCATAAATCGGTTGCACAAGCAGGGGCAGGCCAATGATCGTCGAACATGCATTGCTCGTCGGCATCTCAAAATCGTTCGGGCTGTTCTACCTGATCGCGCTGTCAGTCGCGGTGGTGATTTATGCGATGTGGCCGTCGAACAAGAAGCGTTTCGATGATGCCGCGCAATCCATCTTTCGCGATGAGGCGGGACCATGGCGGTAGAGCAACCAGATCGCGACAGCTATACTGGCTATCTCACGACCGGCCATGAATGGAACGGCTTGAGGGAGTTGAACACGCCGGTCCCGCGCGTGCTCTATTTCTTCCTGAGTTTGGCTTTCCTGTTCTCGGTCGGCTACTGGGTGCTGATGCCGGCCTGGCCGCTCGGCGTGACCTACACTAAGGGGCTGCTCGGCATCGATCAGCGAAAGCTTGTCGCAGCCTCCTTGCAGGAGGCCGCGGTCGAACGCAGCGTCTGGACGAAGAGGATCGAGACTGAGGATTTTGCGGCGATCCAGTCCGATCCGCCTCTGATGGAGATCGTACGGGGCACCGGTCGCGCCCTCTTCGGCAACAATTGCGCCGTATGCCACGGCGTTGACGCCAAGGGAGGCCCGGGCTTTCCGAACCTGACGACGAGCTCTTGGTTATGGGGCGACAAGCCCGAAGATATCTTCAATACCATTCGCGTCGGCATCAACTCGGCTCACCCCGACACACATGTCTCGCAAATGCCGGCCTTCGGCCGCGATCAGATGCTGCCTCGCCAGGACGTCCTCAATGTGGTCAGCTTTGTCTATTTCTTGTCGCATCCAGGCGCGAAGGACGTCGATCCCGCCAAGGTAGAGGCTGGCAAAGCGATCTTCTCCGCCAATTGCGTCGCCTGTCACGGTCCTGATGCCAAGGGCAATCCGGAGGTCGCGCGCCCAACCTGACCGACAGTTTCTGGATCTATGGCGGCGATTTCGAAACCATCCATAGCACGGTCTGGGGCGGCCGCCAGGGACACATGCCGACCTGGGAAAACCGATTATCCAAACTCGATCGCAAGATCCTGACGCTCTACCTCGTCGACAAGAGGATGGCTGGCCAATGAACGAACTCGCCATCGACCGACGCAGTGCCAGCAGGGCGAACATCTGCGTGTGGGTTGTAGTCGTGTGCGGCGTGATCGCCGTCCTGGCCGCCAACACCCACCTCATCTATGTCGCATCGACCTCGCAGCCGGCCTGCGTCAGCCATCTCCGTCAGGGCGACGCCCGTGATGCGCCCGACCTGTACTACGCGGCCAAATCGTCCTGCTCGCCGCCCGCCATCCGCACATCTGCAGAAGGACACGAGCGATGACGATGCTTCCTTCGGTCGCGCCGCCGCTCTCGATGGCCAACCAATGGGTCCGACCATTGACGACGGCCGATCCTTTCAAATGGTTGGCGCAAGGCTGGCGGGATTTCTTGACGCAGATGCCGCTGAGCCTGGCCTATGGGGTGATCATTCTTGCGATCTCGGTCGGGCTGGTGGCGGGCCTGGTTGCCCTCAAGCGCGACTACATCCTGTTTCCGCTCTTTGCGGGCTTCATGGTGATCGGCCCGATCCTGGCCGTCGGGCTCTACGAGAAGAGTCGCCGGATCGAAGAAGGCCTGCCGCTACGTTGGCAAAACATCTTCTTCGTCAGGCCGCGTTCCGGCGGTCAGATCCTGTTCACCGGCGTATTGCTCTGCCTGTTGATGATCGTGTGGATCCGTGCGGCCGTGCTGATCTATGCCCTGTTCTTCGGCATGGTGGCATTTCCGGGCCTCGATCGCATCGCGTCGATGCTGTTCACCACCGGCATCGGCTGGGCGATGCTGATCGTCGGTACCGCCGTCGGCGGCCTTTTCGCGGCGTTCTCCTTCGCGATCAGCGCCTTTTCGATTCCGATGCTGCTCGACCAGCGCATCGATGCGTTCACCGCGATGGGCTCCAGCATGGCGCTGGTCTGGAACAATTTGCGGGTCCTCTTGATCTGGGCGGCCATCGTGCTTGCTTTGTTTCTGGCAAGCCTTGCCACAGGCATGCTGGGGCTCGTCGTGATCTATCCGCTGCTCGGTCACGCCACCTGGCACGCCTATCGCGCCGCGCAACCGGAAACGGAGTGACTTCCCGCGGAACGACGGAGCCGATCCCATGAGTTGCTGCGCACCCGGCGCCGAACTCTATCTGCATCAGGTCATAACCCCGGATGACGAGATCCTGCTCGCGAGCCAGGCGGTCCACGACGGGCTGCGTCAGACCGACTTGTCGGTGCCCGAAATCCATTGCGGCGGATGCCTGCAGCAGATCGAGGTGGCGCTCAGCAAGCTCGAGGGCGTAGCGAAAGCGCGGGCCAATCTGTCGACACGGCGGGTCACCGTCCTTTGGCGCGGAGACTCCCCTCCACCAATCATACGGGCGCTGAACGCCATCGGCTATAAGGCTCACGTCCACGATGTCGGCGCTGGCAAAAAGGACGCGGTGTTGGTCCACCTGCTGCGCGCGCTGGCGGTCACAGGCTTCGCCTCCAGCAACATCATGCTCCTGTCGGTATCGGTCTGGGCTGGCGCGGAAGCGCAAACTCGCGATCTCTTCCACTGGATTTCGGCGTTGATCGCCTTTCCGACGCTCATCTATTCCGGCCGGATTTTCTTCCGCTCGGCCTGGCGCAGCCTGAAGCAGGGCCGGACCAATATGGACGTCCCGATCTCGATCGGCGTCCTGCTCACCTTCGCTATGAGCCTGTACGAAACCATCCATCATGGTCCCTACGCTTATTTCGACGCTGCGGTGTCGCTTCTGTTCTTCCTTCTGATCGGCCGGACGCTGGACTATGTGATGCGAGAGCGGGCGCGGCAGGCGGTCGGCGGACTGGCGCGTTTGTCGGCGCGCGGCGCACTGGTTTTGCGACCGGACGGCACGCAAGCCTATCTGGCGATCGAGCAGATTGTGCCGGGAATGACGATCCTGCTCGCCGCCGGCGAACGCGTCCCCGTCAATGCACGCGTGATCAAGGGTACGTCCGAGCTCGACTACTCCCTGGTGTCGGGCGAGAGCGCGCCGCAGCCCGCGGCCGAAGGCACAGAACTGCAGGCCGGCATCCTCAATCTGACCGGGCCGCTGACCATCGTCGCGACCGCGACGATGGATCAGTCGTTCCTCGCTGAGATGAAGCGGATGATGGAAGCGGCGGAAACCGGCCGATCGGCCTATCGCCGGATCGCCGACCGCGCCGCGCAACTCTATGCGCCGCTCGTTCACTCCGTCGCGTTTCTGACGTTCCTTGGCTGGATGATCGCCTCCGGCGACGCCCACCGCGCTATCACCATCGCGATCGCCGTCTTGATTATCACCTGCCCCTGCGCGCTCGGCCTTGCTGTTCCGATGGTCCACGTCGTCGCCGCCCGGCAGCTGTTCGACAAGGGCATCATGATCAAGGACGGCAGTGCGCTGGAAACGCTTGCCGACGTCGACGTTGTGGTCTTCGACAAGACGGGGACGTTGACCGCCGGCCAGCCACGGCTCACGACAAAGGGCGACACTGCACCCGATAGGCTCGCCCTGGCCGCCGCGCTCGCCATGCACTCTCGCCATCCCTATTCGCAGGCGTTGGCCGCCCTGGGGAACGATCGCCGGCAGATCACCTTCGATGCGGTGTCAGAGCATCCGGGCTTCGGTCTCGAAGCGCGGCGCGGTACCGATGTCTACCGATTGGGACGGCCGCAGTGGGCAGTTGCGGACAGACGTTCCTGCGAGAGACACCACGACGCAGCCATCGCGCTGGCGATCAACGGTAAAGGCATGACCTATTTCTGCCTCGACGACACATTGCGCCCTGGCGCAGAAGAAACTGTCGCCGAACTGAGGAAATCAGGAGCTTTTGTGGAAATCCTGTCTGGCGACAGGGACCAGCGCGTACGAGGAATCGCCAAGCGGCTGGGCCTGACCTGGACCGCTGATGCCCGACCGGAAGACAAGATCCAGCACATTTCAGCACTGAAGCAGGCCGGCAACAAGGTACTGATGGTCGGCGACGGTGTGAACGACGCGCCCGCGCTGCGGGCGGCCGACGTCTCGATGGCGCCGGCGTCGGCATCAGATATCGGCCGCAACGCCGCCGACCTCGTGTTCCTGCGCGACAGCCTTCAGTCCGTCCCGCAGGCGGTCGCGATTTCCCGCGCGACCGGTGCGCTGGTTCGGCAAAATTTCATACTTGCGATCGCCTATAACATCGTGGCGATCCCGCTCGCCGTGTTCGGCGGAGTTACGCCGCTGCTGGCGGCCGTCGCAATGTCGCTGTCATCAGTCACGGTCGTGGCCAATGCGTTGCGTCTCGATGTCCGGGTGTCGAAACGACGCGAGCGAAGAGACATCCGCCGCCCGGAAGCGCCTTTCATACTCGGGGCATTGAAATGATCGACTTCTTCTTTCTCGTGCCGATCGCCATTGGTCTCGGTCTCGCTGGTCTCGCCTCCTTCATGTGGACGCTGAAGAGCGGCCAATATGACGACCTCGAAGGCGCAGCCCAGCGCATCCTGTTCGAGGGACATGAAGGGCCTGAACGTTAGCGGCCACAGTCGCTTGTGTAAGTAAATCGAGGCGACCGCCGGAAAAGCCGAGTCGCGGCAAAACCTAGCCGATAGCTTCGAGCAATACTCAAACAAGACAAAGCGGGATGACGATTCGAAGACAAGTCATACGCTTCAAAGGACCGCGAGTGCGGAACGATTGCCCTAGTTCCGTCACTCAGTCCACGTTAAACTCGGCTTCCATCGAGACGAGATTGGGCATGCCATGAAAAAAGGCGACACAACTTGTCCGCGCTGCGGAGCTGGATTCCGCAGGCTTGAGCTGTCCTCGAAGCAGGGAACAGAGGGCGAGTATCACTGCCCGGTGTGTGATACCCCGCTGGAGGTTTTCGACGGCCACGCGCTCGTCATCTACCGCCTGACCATCCAGCCTAGCATTGGTACTTTGAAGGCCTAGATGCGACCGCGGCCGCGTAGTCCGGACGGACTCTGCCTGCTCCGTATTCAATTGACATGATTATCGCCGTGTTCGCATCGCACCTGACGCGCGCACGAAAAATTCACTTTCGAAGAGAGCCGCGCGCCGACGTGCTGGAGGATGGGCACACCGCTATCGAACGGTTCCTCGCCAACAGGGTAGCCCGGGACCGTCGGGAACGTGTTTCCCGAGGGGTCACTATAATGGGTCACGCATGGTAGCGGGGGTCCGCTACACCGCGAGACCCACTATTTCCGAAGTCTTGTTTTCCTACCGAAGGGCAGCCTAACTCGAGACGTGGACCCTCGGTAGTTCGTCAAGAGCCGCCGTTCGTACGCAATCCCTCGCCGCGAGGAATGGCACGCGAGTAGGTTCAAATCCCGGAGGCGCAACACCCGATCGCGGCGATTGATTGAACGCGAGATCCCGAAACTGGCTACGTAGTACGAATTTGCTAGCCAAGACGAGCAAAGCTAGTGTTTGCAGGTGATTTCTTCGTGGCGCGCCAATTTCCTCTATTTTTACAGCGCGATATGCGCGCGCGAACCGAAACTCCAGCTTCGCCACGTTCGAGCCAGTAAGCAGATGTGAAGGAAAATCGTCGGCAAGTTCAGATAGCTTGGCAGCTGACGACGTCAGTCGGAAGTTCGCCAGTCTAAGCCCAGCGATCGTTTCGATAAGCGGTCGGAGTAGCGCTCGCAGGCCGCCGCTCACGCTCGTCCGAGTTGGACACGGCGACACAACAAGATCCGCATGTTCTTGAGTTCTAACGCGCGCATTACGACCTTGCGCGGCTCCGTGCGATTGCATCTCGCTATCCTGATTGGTGACTGTCTATTTGCAGCAAGTCGAAACTGCGCTTGGCCTCGCCGAGGCAGAATGAGACTCGCCACGGTGGCAAGCGCGGGATAGGATGCCCCTAATCCTCGGTGTGCGGGCTGCCAGACGCTGGTGTGTTCGGCACCCCAACGCCTCCGCCCTGGAGTGCGTTTCCACGTGACGCCTTGCGGCAGCAGAGGTCACGCAGGGGAGGATTTGATCATGTTAATTTGCCAGTGCAATGCGATTCATCGACGCGACGTGGTGTGCGGTGGCGGTGCTGTCCTGTTCAGCGCTATTGTGGCGACGTTGATGGGCGGCGCGAAGCCAGTGCGCGCGGAAACGATTGCCGGCAAGGTGCCCGAGATTGACCGTGTGGCGGTATGCGTGGTGGTCGACAGCTATCAATTCGCTGTCGCGCCGAGCCGGAAGGTTTCTGATGTCGAGATCGAACACTTCGGCTGGGGCATCGGCGGTGGCAAGCCGCCGGGCAAAACGCTGATCAGTGAGTTCGGACTGTCGATGCACGTCGAGTCGCAGCGCGGCACTGAAACACGAAATGTCCTGATGGATTTCGGCTTCACACCGGACGCGCTGGTCAACAACGCCAATCTCGTAGGCATCGATCCGGCCGCGCTTGACGCCCTTGTCTTGAGCCACGGTCATTACGATCATTTTGGCGGCCTCGCCGGCTTTTTACGGCAAAACAACAGCAAGCTGAAAGCCAAGCTGCCGATTTACGTCGGCGGCGAGGAGGCATTCTGCTCGCGCGAATGGACAGCTCCGCCGGTACGCGGCGACTTCGGAGCCTTGGATCGCAAGGCACTGGAAGACGCCAATGTTGCGGTCACATACGCAGAAGAACCGGCCCTCATCGCCGACCACGGCTTCACCACCGGCCACATCGGCCAGGCGAGCTTTGAGAAATTGCTGTCGCCCAGCGCCATGAAGATCGGCGTCGACCACGGCTTTGGCTGCTATGCCGAGCGGCTTCCGGAGGACGAACGGACGAAGGCAGTCATCCCGGACCAGTTCCGGCATGAGATCGCGACAGCATTCAATCTAAAAGGCCGCGGATTGATCGTATTGACGTCCTGCAGTCATCGCGGGGTGATCAACGCGATCAAGCAGGCACAGGCGGCTTCGGGCATCAACAAGGTTTATGCCGTGATTGGCGGGTTCCACCTTGCGCCTTACAAGGAAGACTATGTGCGCGACACGATCGCTGCGCTGAAGAGCATGGAAATCGAGTACGTAATTCCACTGCACTGCACTGGTGAGCCATTCTACGAAATGGCCAAAGCCGAGATGCCGAACAAGCTGCTGCGCTCCTATACGGGGACACGCTTCATCTTCGCGGCCTGAGCAAGGAATGGCACCACGATAGCCATAGCGTCTGCGGTCCGCGAATGAATGCATTCGCTGGCCGCAGCGCATGCTTGTGCCGCTCCATCATCGTGCGGCGAAACAATAGTGCCCATCTTCATCGGCCGTGTCGCGCCAATTTGGCTTTATTTTACAGCGCGATATGCGCGTCCGCACCGAAACTGTAACTCGGCCTCACTTGCTCGAGTAAGCAATTCGATCAAATCGTCGCCCAATGTGCTCACAGGCTGGCACTTAGACCGACGCGGGGTGGATAGCAGAGGCGTCACCTCGGGGATCGGCGCGATGACGGAGACTATCATTGCGGAATGCAAGCACGCCGATGAGCGACAGCTCCAGGTTCTTGCGGCGCACTCTACCCGGTGAACATCCAGAGTCGCTCGCTGGCCATGTAACCCGCCAGGAGCAATGTCCCAAAGGCGACGATAAGTGCTGCGGCGCCGGCCTCGATCGCGCGCATCGCGAGCATGCCGGGCCCGGCCCGCGTCCGGACCATGCGCCATGCATCCATCGAGCTGCATTGGCCGCCGCGCATGGCGATCGCGCCAAGGCGCGGAGCGCCAAGCTGGAAGGTCTTGCCGCCATAACCCGAGGCGACGCTTAGGACAGACGCATCGGCCCACCTCAGTTCGCGGAAGGCGATGAGAAAACCACGGCTTTTGACGTAGAGAAGCCGCAGGCCGATCAGGATGACGAGGCCATAGCTGACGATCTCGACGACGTGGACGGCGAGGCCGATCACCTTGGCCGTCGCGCCAAGTAGAGCCGCGGCTATGGCCACGACAAGAATGGCAACAACGGATTGGATGCCAGCGGACGCGAATGACAGGACAACGCCGCGGCGCCAGGTCTCTTCATTGGCGACGAGATAGGAAGAAATGACGGCCTTGCGGTGTCCTGGGCCCACAGCATGAAAGACGCCATAGAGAAACGAGATGCCGAACAGACCCCACATCGCGGCTCCATCTTCCTTGCTCGCCCGGATGAAGCCCGACAGCGAACGGTAGAAGGCGGCCTGCTCGGCGAAAATCCAGCCGCTGACGCCCGAAGCGGAGATGCCGCTGCTGCAGGATGCGGCGCACCAAACGGCGCGCTCCAGACCGACACGATGCCGCCTGCAAATGCGATAAGGATCGCCACGAGGGCAGTGGCGGAGACGGCGCGCGGTCTGGTCATGGGCACTTCACCAGCATCTTGTTCGCGAAAGTTTCTCCGTAGGTGCTGGAGGCATCGAGCGGATCGCTATTGAGCTGAGTGAGCCGCAACTGTTCCGCCGGCTGGTGCGGCAGATCGTAAGTCAGATTGCATTGCGGCGCGCCGCTCAAGGAAACCGGCTTATCCTTGGCAAATTCGAAATCCACGAAGATCGTGGGATCGTAGACCTCAATCTGCATGACCTTTGCCGTGGCGGCCGCTTTACATGTCCTGCGGCAAAGACGGAAGGGGCGGCAAAGGCCTCAGACGGCGGGGGCGCGCGGGCCAGGAATGCCGCGTGACGCTGTTGAAACACCCGATCGGAAACTGGATTGAACGCACGATCAGTCTCAGCGAATTGCGGCAGATGCGGATTTACCGAAGCATCCGGTAATGAAGAGTTCGACAGCAGCAAGCCCGAGAAGCAGATTGGGCAATTGTCATCGTGAACGGCCAGCCGCGCCGGCAGCTGCGTTACGGCTTGCCGTGGTGGCCCAGCGTGAGGCTCTCGACATTGGTGCGGCCGAAGCCTGAAAAGGCGAGATCGTGCTTGTGGACGTGCGCGAACGACAACGCGAA
This sequence comes from Bradyrhizobium sp. Leo170, assembly GCF_004296405.1. GTDB lineage: Bacteria > Pseudomonadota > Alphaproteobacteria > Rhizobiales > Xanthobacteraceae > Bradyrhizobium. The sequence goes on along the minus strand of NZ_PSRR01000022.1, from coordinate 2,642 downwards.
CTGCAGCATCAGCGCCGCCAGCGCGAGACAGGCTCCGCATGGCCGGGTGAAGGCCCGCGCCGAGATCGATTTCGCCCCTGCCAAGGAGCCGTTCCCCTTCTCGCGTTCCTAGCCAGAAACTACAGCCATCGGCCGAACGCGCAATGGCCGCGTCGTTTGGCGATCATTAATGGACGAGGAAAACATGGCTATCGAGCGGCTATGAACGGCCGGTCATACGCATTATTTCTGCTCGAGGACCCTTTCAACCCGGTCGCCTTACCCTTGCCGGCTCGGTCATTGGGCCACGCGTCAACCGCATCGGCCGGTGGAAAGATGCTCTCATATATCGCGCGGGCTTCGCGAATGAGGCGAAGCCGCTCGAGTTCGGATTTCGAAACGAATCCTACGATCTTGCCCATCTGCACTCCCTTTAGGCGTAGCAAGCCTCAAAGCCTTGCCTGAGCAGGTCCTTCGGAAGGTCACGCCCGATGAAAACAAGGCGTGTCTGGCGCGGCTCCTGCTCCTTCCAGGGACGCTGACTTCCGCCTTCAATGAGCATGTGCACGCCCTGAACGACAAACCGACGATCGTCATCCTCCATGGATGCGATGCCCTTCATGCGCAGGATGTCCGTTCCGTAGCGCTGGGTGACATCTTGAATCCAGGACACGAACCTGCCGGGCTTCATCGGTCGATCGGCGACTAGGGAGATGCTGCCGATCCCGTCGTCGTGTTCGTGCTCGTGCGCTTCGGAGAGGAATGCCGGCTCGACTTCGAGGATGCGCTCGAGATTGAAGGCGTCTGGTCCCAGGACCTGGGCGAGATCGATACCACAGCGCTCCGTTCGGTGAATCTTCGCATAAGGGTTGATGTTTCTGATGCGACGTTCGACCGTTGCGAGGCCGCCCGCATCGACAAGGTCGACCTTGTTGACGAGAACGATGTCGGCGAACGCAAGTTGCTCCTGCGCTTCCGGCGCTCGGCCAATCTGTTCGAGAACATGCCTGGCATCCGCGACGGTGATGATGGCGTCGAGCTTCGTCTTGCGGCGGACATCCTCGTCGACAAAGAAGGTCTGCGCCACCGGCGCGGGATCTGCGAGCCCCGTGGTCTCGATCACAATGCCGTCGAAGCCGCGGCTGCGCCGCATCAACCCCGCGATAATGCGAATGAGGTCGCCGCGGACCGTGCAGCAGATGCAGCCGTTGTTCATCTCGAAAATCTCCTCGTCCACGTCGACGATGAGATCGTTGTCGATGCCGACCTCTCCGAATTCGTTCACGATCACCGCAAAGCGCTTGCCGTGCGTCTCGGATAGAATGCGGTTCAGCAGCGTGGTCTTCCCAGAGCCGAGATAGCCGGTCAGAACAGTGACGGGAATCTGGGGTGCAGCATCGGCCATGGTGTTGTTTTCTCCTCGCGCTTCGTGGGCGGCGGCGCATTTCGCCATATCGTCGATCGCTGATCTGCGCATGGTCGGGTTCGGGCCGGGATCGAGCGGAAGGACGCGTTAGCAACTTGATGCGAAATGCCACCCTGAGCTCATTGCGATCCGAAACGTCATGTTATAACATTACGTGTGATCGGGAGAAGACGCAAGGGACCGTGCAGTAGCTCGCTGTCCGGCCGCGAGAGCCCGCGCTAACGGTTGGATACACTGCGATGCTTGAACTTGCGTGAACAAGGATTGGAAACAGGAGAATTGATCCGGTGCGGTTACGATCCATCCTTCTGATCTTCAGCCTCTTGATCATCGTAATCGCCTTATTGGCGTCGCCGCGGTCTTTTGCCGCGCAGCAACCGTTGAACGTTCCGGCTTGGCTGAGGGCACATGTCGGCGAAGGCGAAGGTCAAATCACAGAAGTGGTCTTGCAGAGGGCCCGCGCACTTTACCAGCAGAAAGTGAACCAAGGCGCGGTGAAGAATCCTTGCTACTTCGCGATGGACGCGACGCGTCCCAACGATTTAGGCGAAGGCAAATTGGCGCGCCGGTTCTACGTTATCTGCGAATCCGAGCGATCGTTTCGTGCAATTTCGTCGGGTCACGGCGGCGGTCGCGATTTGAAAGGCGTCGCGGATTTCGCGAACGGAAGACGCTGCGCGAAGAACTTCGGCAACGCGATGGATTCAACTCTGACGACTGGCGGGGCCTATGTAACAGGCGAGACGACGATGTCCTTCAAAGGCTACTACCGTGTTTCGGCGAAACAAGACGCGGTTCTGATACGCTCGTTTGTTCAGTTTGATGGCGGGGGCGAGACGGCAAATGCCCGACAGCGCGAGATCGGCGGGCATCCGGCCGAGTTGTTGAGGAACGTCTGTCTTCGACAGGATCCACGCAGTCCGTACGCAAACCACGACGGTTACGTTCCCTTTGGAACACTAGAGGATTACGCTGGCGGCCGCAGCAACGGCTGCACCAGTTGGTCGCCATCGGACGCCGGCCAAATCATCGCGATGGTGAAGGATAATCCGACGACGCTTTACATCTATCCTGACTCTGCCGACATCGAAGCCGTCGCGCGAGCAGTTGCGGCCGGCCGGTCGCTATCCGGCGTGGGACTATATTGGAACGCCTCCTGTTTGAACGAAATCCGGGCTCCAAAATTTTGGCCAAAGGAAACCCTCGAGCCGATCCTGGCTCGATACAAGAAGGATCA
>NZ_PSRR01000021.1 GCF_004296405.1 Bradyrhizobium sp. Leo170 | reverse complement strand
CGCCGCGATCGGCGGCCGCCATGGTCGCGGCCTTCGCGCGCAGTTGGCTGACCGCCTTGTCGATCGGCGCGGCCGCGGCCTTGCGGCCATGGTCGATACGGAAGAAGGCGATCGTCGACTGCAACTGCTCGGCCTGGGAGGCCAGTTCTTCCGACGTCGAAGAGACCTGCTCGGAGGCGCTGGCGTTCTGCTGGCCGACCTTGTCGAGCTGCTGGATCGCCTGGTTGATCTGCGCCGAACCGACGTCCTGCTCGCGGCAGGCCGCCGTGATCTCCTGGACCAGGTCCGCGGTTTTCTTGATATCGGGCACGAGCTTCGAGAGCATGCTGCCCGCCTCTTGCGCGACCTTCACGCTCTCCGTTGACAGCGTGCCGATTTCGGCGGCCGCCGCCTGGCTGCGTTCGGCGAGCTTGCGCACTTCGGAGGCGACCACCGCAAAGCCCTTGCCATGCTCGCCGGCGCGCGCGGCTTCGACCGCAGCATTCAGGGCCAAGAGATCGGTCTGCCGGGCGATCTCCTGCACGATGGTGATCTTTTCCGCGATCGTCTGCATCGCTTCGACAGCCCGGCCGACCGCGGCGCCGCTGGCTTCGGCATCCCTGGCCGATTGCCCTGCGATCTTCTCGGTCTGGTTGGCGTTGTCGGCGTTCTGCTTCACATTGGAGGCCATCTCCTCCATCGAGGACGAGGCTTCTTCAGCCGAAGACGCCTGCTCGGTCGCGCCCTGCGAGAGCTGTTCGGCGCTGGCAGAGAGCTCCTGGCTGCCGGCCGAAACGTTCTGCGCTGCGGTCAGGGCTTCCGAGACGATCTGCCGGAGTTTTTCGACCATCACGTTCAGCGACTTGACGAGATCGCCGATCTCGTCGTTGCTGGCATTGGGAATGGTCTTGCTGAGATCGCCGTCGGCGACTGCGCCTGCAAGACCGACCGCACGTCCCAGCGAGCGGCTGATGCTGATCGAAATCCAGAGCGCCGCCGCGATCGCAACCGCGAGCGAGATACCAATCAGGGTCATCAACATCAGTTGCGCCTGATGGCCCGCCTCCTTCGATTGGACAGCCTGCTCGGCCAGCTGCCTCTTCGTATTCGCGACATAGGCGCCCATGGCGTCGAGCGCATCGGCGACGACCTTGCGTCCCTCATGCATCGAGCGCTCTGTGGCCTTGGCCTTGTCGGTCTTCGCCAGCTTGATGGTATCTTCCTGGAAGGCGTTCATCTTGGCGTAGGCGGCCGCAAACGTGTCGAGCAGCTTCCTGCCGGCCTCGCTCGCCAGCGCGTAGACCTCGTCCTTTATCTTCAGCGCCGCCTCGCGGGTCTTCGCTGCCTCTGCGGCAAACTGCTCGACGTCAGCTTCCGTCCCCAGAATCGCATTCTTCTCCGCTCGAAGCTGGAGCAGGATGTCCTTTTCGATCTGAGTCGCCTTCTCCATCCGCGTGGCGCGCAGCACCATGCTGTCGGCGGTCTCCATCATGTCGCCGAGCTTCATATAGGCGACGCCGCCCGCGACCGCGGACAGGACGATGATCAGACCGAACGCAGTGGCCAGCTTGGCCTTGACCGTAAATCTCATGTGCAGCCCCTAACCCCAGTCTCGCCCCCGAGACTTCTTCAATTCAGGATACGTTCCATATTCGGTACGATGACGAACTCTTCACGCCACTTGGTGATGAAGCGGATGAACTCCGGCTTCCAATGCATGCCGACGCGCGGCGTCTGCTGCACGTCGGTCCGCGAGATCTCGGTGACCTCGTAGACTTTGTCAGCGGTGACGCCGACCAGCACCGGCTCGTTGTCGATGCCGACCTCGATCACGACGATCCGTGTCTCCGTGGAGGCTTCGGTCTGCGGCATCCCGAAACGGATGCGCAGGTCGGCCAGCGGAATGACATTGCCGCGCACATTGATGACGCTGGGCACGAACGAGCGCGAGCCGGCCACTTTCGTTGCGGGAACCGGATCGATGATCTCGCGCACCAGGCCTGCATCGAGCGCGAATTTCTCGTCGCCGAGCCCGATCATGACCACCTGCATCGAACCGTCCTGGACGGTTCCGGCGTCTTGCTGCCGATCTGTCGCCATCTATGCCGCCTCGCTCATCTGCTGCTTTTCCGCACGCGACTGCGCCAGCGCGACGAGCTGCACCACGTCGAGAATAAGCGCGGCGGTGCCGTCACCCAGGATGGTCGCGCCGGAAAAGATCGTGACATCGGAATGCAGCTTCGAAAGCGACTTGATGACGGTCTGATGATTGCCGATGATCTGGTCGGCAACCAGCCCGACGCGGGTCTCGCCGGTCGAGATGATGATCGTCTTCTGATGCTGTCCGGGCACACCCGGCACGTCGAGAATGCCGCGGAGCCGCAGGAAGGGCACGAGGTTGCCGCGCACGTTGAGGAAATTGCGGCCGCGCGAGCGCTCGTCGTCCGCCGTGAGTTCGACGCACTCTTCGACCGCCGGGAGCGGAATGATGTAGCGTCCCTCGCCGACCCGGATCAGCAATCCCTCGATGATCGCAAGCGTCAGCGGCAGGCGCAGCGTGACATTCGTTCCCTCGCCGGCTTTCGTCGACAAATCGATCGAGCCGCGCATGTTCTCGATGGTGCGCTTGACCACGTCCATGCCGACGCCGCGGCCGGACAGCGCCGAGATGGTCTGGGCGGTCGAGAACCCCGGATGGAACAGGAACTGGTGGATCTCATGATCCGACATCGCGGCACCGGGCGCGATCAGCCCCTGTTCTTCGGCCTTGGCGCGGATGCGCGCGGTGTTGAGGCCGCCGCCATTGTCCTTGACGGTGACGAGGACCTGCGCGCCGGAATGGACCGCCTGCAGCTCGATCCGTCCCTGCTCGGTCTTGCCGGACGCCGTGCGAGCCTCGGAATCCTCGATGCCGTGATCGATCGCATTGCGGATCAGGTGCACAAGCGGATCGGCGAGACATTCGATCATGGTCTTGTCGAGCTCGGTATCCTCGCCCGAGGTGACGAATTCGACCGGCTTGCCAAGGTCGCGGGACAGATCGTGGACCAGTCTTCGGAAGCGCCCAAACAGGGAGCCGATCGGCACCATCCGCGCGCCCATGGTGGTGTCGCGCAGGCTTCCCGCCAGCCGCTCGATCTCCTCCGCGATCATCTTGATCGAGAGATCGGAGCCGGCCGCGGCCAACTGGCTGAGCCGCGCCTGGGCGATGACGAGCTCACCGACCCGGTCCATCAACTCGTCGAGCCGTTCGGCCTGCACGCGGACCGTGGCGATGCCACGCTCTTCGGTGCGCTTCGGCTCCTCGCGCTTCCGCTCCGGCGACGTCGCCGGCTCCGCCGCAGCGGGGACCAGGGCAGCGGCCAGCACCGCAGCCGGGGCGCCGGCTCAGCTTCCACCACCGGCAATGCGAGCGCCGGCGCCGCGCGCTCAACCTGCGCCAGCGGCACCAGCGTCAGCTTCATCTCGTCCTGCACGAACATGAAGACGTCGTCGATGGCGTCCTTGTCGCAACCGCTATGCAGCGTGACGTCCCATTTCAGGTAGCAGTCCTCGGGCTCCAGCTCGTCCAATAGCGGCACGCCATCGGTGACCGGCACGACGAAGCAGGGACCGAGCTTGCAGAGATCATCCAGGAGGTCGAGCGGATTGGAGCCGTTGCGGAGAATATGTGACTCGAATTCGAGGCGCAGTTGCCAGCCCGCCGGACGGCTCTCGCTTACCGGCCGGGCGTCGACGTTAGACTCGACCGGCAGGACCTGCTCGACAGGTGAAACGAAGCGCTTCAGATCATCCAGGATGGCGTCGCCGATGATCGAATCAGCGTCATCGGGCGCTTCGATCAGGGCACGGATATAGTCCTTCGCCGCCAGCGCGACCGCGATCAGCTCCTGCGTCGGCTTGATCTCGCCTTTGCGGACCAGTTCGAAGGCGGTCTCGAATTCATGGGTGAACGCGGCCACCTTGTCGAAGCCGAACATGGCGCCGGAGCCCTTGATGGTGTGCAGGGCCCGAAACGCCGAGTCGACCAGCTCGCGATCGTCGGGACGCAGGCCGAGATCCAGCAAGGCCCCTTCGAGGGTTTCGAAAAGCTCGCTCGCCTCCTGACGGAATATCTCCGTCGGGTCCATGCTGCTCATAACCGCACCAGCTTGTTGACCACCGCGAGCAATTGCTCAGGCTTGAAAGGCTTGGTGATCCATCCGGTGGCGCCGGCGCTCTTGGCTTCCTGCTTCACCGCGTCGTTGGACTCGGTGGTGAGGAAGACGATCGGCAGGCCGACCTGCGACGGCAGCTTGCGCAGGGCCCGTATCAGTTCGAGGCCGTTCATGACCGGCATGTTGAGGTCGGTGATCACGAGATCAAGCTTGCCCGCCTGCGCCTTCGCCAGGCCCTGCGCCCCGTCGCCGGCCTCGATCACGTTGTGGCCCGCCGGCTCGAGCACGACCTTGATCATCTGGCGGATGCTGGGCGAATCATCGACCGTCAGGACCGTAGCCATCACGCGCCATCCTTCTTGTGAAAATGTTGGTCGATCATCGCGTCGCTGGAGAAGCCTGCGCGGCGAAGGGTATTGCGGAGGCTTTGCGAGAACGCAGTCAGGACGACCGGGCGGCCCTGCGCCTTGCCGGTCTCCGCGGTGGAAAGCAAAAGCTGGATCGACGTGACGTCGGCCTTGTCGACGGCGGAGCAGTCGATCTCGAGCCGATCATTGCGGCTGAAGGCCTCGCGGATCGTTTCATAGACCTGACGGATCGACGCGATGCTGCAGTCCGGTGGCAATTGTAGCCACCGTTTGGGCTCCGTCACTTCAGCCATTCGCCGTCCCCCGCATTCCCAGTGATTCGCTTTAGCCGGAATGCGAATCTCTTTCGGCTGAAGTATCGGCAGAGATGGTGATTAAGATGTTAATCAAGCGCGATCTCGTTTCTGTGCGAGACGTCCGTACGAATACGGTGCCGAGGATTCGATGGGTAGCCTGGTACGATTTGCGCCTGCATTCACGCGCATCGAGCAGGTTGTGCAATCGGCGATTGTCAGGCTTAGGTCGACGTTAAGAGCCCGCACAGTAGCTCTTGATCTCGTACAACCGACCGTCGCGTACCTGGACACCCGATGCTTACACAAGCGCTTCTCGTTGACGACAGTCGCTCTGTCCTCGACTTCCTCACGCGGCTCCTGGAAGCCGACGGCGCCGTTCAGGTCACGGCGTACACGGATCCGCTCCAGGCGATGACATCGGCGATGCAGCGCCAGTACGACATCGTGCTCGTGGACTATGAGATGCCGAGAATGGACGGCGTCACCTTCATCCGCGAACTCCGTGCACTCCAGAACTTCGGCAATATTCCGATCGTGATGATCACCTCGATACAGACGGACGAGGTGCGGATGAAGGCACTCGAGGCCGGCGCCACCGATTTCCTGCCGAAGCATCCGCAAACTCTGGAGACGAGGGTTCGGCTCAGAAATCTTATCCGGCTGGGCATTGCCGTTCGGCAACTGAACGACCGCGCTGCCGACCTCGTCCGGGACGTTGCCAGCGCCACGCAGAAGCTCCAGGAACGCGAGGAGGAGATCATTCTGCGTCTGGCGCTCGCCGTCGAGTACCGCGACAACGACACCGGCGAGCACACGCTTCGGGTAGCGAAATACAGCCGCATCATCGCCGAAGAACTCGGCCTGCCGTCGCGGCTCATCCGCGACATCTATCTTGCGGCACCCCTGCACGACGTCGGCAAGGTCGCGATACCCGACAGCATCCTGCTCAAGCCGGGCCGGCTGAACGCGGAGGAGATCGCGATCATGCGCACCCACGCCACGATCGGCGGACGCATCCTCGCCGACAGCCATTGCGAGCTGATCCAGCTTGGAGCCGAGATCGCTGCCGCTCATCACGAACGCTGGGACGGCGGCGGCTATCCCAACGGGCTCAGGGAAACCGACATTCCGATCGCGGCCCGCGTCGTCGCAGTCGCCGATGTCTTCGATGCGCTGACAATGAAGCGTCCCTACAAGGACCCGATGCCGCTTGCGGACGCACGCCGTTACCTCCAGGACAACAGGGCGCGCCAATTCGATCCCGCCTGCGTCGACGCCTTTCTTTCGCGCTGGAACGAAGTCGTGACGATTGCTACCGCGCAACATACAATAGCACCGTGGCAGGCCGAAATGCGCGCGCTTTCGACGGCCGTCTAGCTTCAACTGAAATCAAGCTGCTCGAGCGGGATGATTTTTTCCTCGAATCATCATCCCGCTCTATCCTCTTGTTTGAGCATGATCTTTTCGGAAAACCGATATCCGCTTTTCCGGATCATGCTCCAGGTTGTGTAACGTCGTTGTGAGCGGGCAGCTCCCGTCTGCAACCTGCGCACGAATGTGCTCACGCGGCATTGAGAGAACGTGAGAAGACGCGCCCTTTAAACAGCCTGCCGTGATCCGCACTTCGGAAAGGGAGCCACGCTCCATTGGCTCCGCTTCCTGATGGAGAACACCTATGTCTGCAATCAAGTTCTTGTCGATAGCGCTGGTCGCTGCGGCGACGCTTGCGACTCCCGCGATGGCTCGCGAACACACCCGGCACGTCGCGCGTGCCAATGCCGTTGCGGCACCGGAGCAAGTCTATGTCGGCGGACCGGGCTGCGTTCCTGCCCCGCGGGTAGGCGCCTTTGCATCGCAGCCCTGGACCGACGGCAACGTTCCCTGTGAACCGGGCACCGGCTACGGCTATTACGGTTACGGCTCTTATTGATCCGGTCGCTTCGGAGCCACCGTCGAACGTTGGCCGCCACTGGCCGGAAAACGAGTGTCCTGTCGGTCAAGCTGACAGTCGAGACTGAAGAGGCCGGACCGCTTATGCGGTCCCGGCCGCTTTCTTTATTGATAGTATCGTAGATTCAAATCCCGCGATCCTGCGCATCCGCGCGTCCGTGGATTAGCGCTGCGCTATTGCCGCGCTCCGCGCAGCGGCTGCGCAAAGAAAATCCCAAGCGATATCTCACTGCATTCCTAAAGACGAATTTAGTGGATGCGCCGTCGAACGCGCCTACGTTCAAGCCGTCGGAGAACCCGGTCGGCTCGTTCGGCTGGCGCATTCGATGCGGGGCGCTTCATTCACGGAGAGGAAGTGTCATGATGAAACGATTGACAGCGATCCTGGCGACAACCTTGCTTGCCTCAAGCTTGTTTACCGCTGCAGCGGAGGCGCGCGGCGGTGGCGGCCATATGGGAGGGTTTGGCGGCGGAGCTCATTTCGGCGGGCTCGGCGCCGGCGCCCATGTCGGAGGTCTCGGCGGTGTCCACGCCGGAGGAATTGGCGGCGGCGCGCATGTTGGCGGTGTCGGCAGCGGCATTCGCCCGGAAGGCTTCGGTGGTGGCGCCAATATCGGCGGCATGACAGGGCACGTTGGGGCAGACGGCCATACCAGCGCTTTCAGCCCGGGTCTCCATCATCACGCCCTTGGTCGCCTCCGTCTCGAGGAGGGCGACAGTCTCGGCTGTTCCGATTGGAACCTGCTGCATCCGGGCGAGCCGCGGCCGCCGAGCTGCAGCTAAACCCGCAACGTCCCCTTTCCTACGGAGAATGCAAATGAGATTCTCGCTGGCCGCTGCGATCCTTCTTCCCGCGTTGCTCACAGCGAATGCCGCTGTCGCGCAAGTGACTGGTATGGCGACCCCGACTCCGACGCTTGACGCAACCTCTCCGCTAGGCAGCGCGAGCTCGCCGGTCTCGCCAACGGGAATTCCGCTGGGCGCGACCGAGCTCTCATCCGCGGGAGTCAGTCCGCTCGCGGCTCCCGCGACGGGCACGATCGCCATTCCAAGCAGCGGCACGGTCTGCTCGACAGTTGGGACAGCGCCGACCCAGATGTTCGGATCGACCGCCACATTCGACGGCGCTGGAATGGCGGTTGGATCGACCGCGCCTGCAACCGCGGCCATGGCGGGCGATACGGCCGCAACACCGGGCATGTCGCCTGCGATATCGGCGACATCGGGCGTGTCGACGACGTCAGGCACGCTTGAGAGCTCGGGCATGGCGACGGCCTCCGGCATCATCGACACGTCGGGAACGTCGGGGATGTGCGGTTCGGGCTCGACCAGCGTCATCGCATCATCGACGCCGTCATCGACCTCGCCCACGACAGTCGGCGGCGTCCAGCGAACCGGCATTCCCCTCGACTCGTCCGAGATCAGCAATCTCGGCGTCAGCTCGGGGGCGCCGGTGCCGACACCTGGCGTATCGCTGCTCCCAGGTGTCGTTGGACCGGTTGCAGCCTTGCCGACAGTGCCGACGGTTCTCGCTCCCACTCCAACCGCCTCCACGATGGCGGGCAGCAGCGCCTGCTCAGGCTTCGTGACGGGGAGCGTCACGTCAAGCGCAGTTATTCCGGGTTGCTAACAACCTCTCAGCGAAGCCCAGACCATGAAAAAGAAGATCGTTGTCGGTGCCGTCATGCTGACCGCCGCAGTGGCGACCGGCGCTCTGCTCCACGCCATGCATGACTTCCCGTTCGAGACGGCGGTCGCCGCGCCGGCCCGGCCGTCCCCGGTGCCGATCGTCGCCGGAACGGTCAGCCAGCACGACGTGCCGATCTATCTGACCGGCGTCGGCACCGTGATCGCCTACAACACCGACGTGGTGCGCGCCCAGATCCAGGGCCAGATCTTCACCATCAACTTCACCGAAGGCCAGCATGTGCATGCCGGCGACCTGCTGGCGCAGATCGATCCGCGTCCCTATCAGGCGCTGATCGATCAGTATACCGGATCGCTCGAACGCGATCAGGCGCAGCTCGCCAACGCCAATGCCAACCTCGTCCGTTACAGCCAGTTGGGAGCCAAGGGCTGGGCGACGCCGCAACTGATCGAAACCCAGAAGGCGCAAGTCGGGCAGTTGGACGGCGCGATCACAACCGACAAGGCGCTGATCGAGGCCGCGAAAGTGCAGCTCAGCTTCACGCGCCTGACCTCACCGATCGACGGCGTGGTCGGGATCCGCCAGATCGACGTCGGCAATATCATAAGCCCGTCGAGCACGAACGGTCTGTGCGTCGTGACCCAGCTCGATCCGATTTCTCTGATCTTCACGCTTCCGGAGACGGTTCTGCCGCAAATCCAGAAGCAGCAGCAAATCACCAAGGCGCCGCTGACCGTCCTCGCCTATAACCAGGACGACACGATAGAGCTCGGTCAAGGCCAGCTCGGCCTCGTCAACAACGAGATCCTGCAGACCACGGGCTCGATCCAGCTCAAGGCCAATTTCTCCAACAAGGAGAACCGGCTCTGGCCGGGCGAGCTGGTCAACGCACGGCTGCTGCTCGACACACGACACAACGGTCTCACCGTGCCCGCGGCGGTGATCCAGCAAGGTCCGAACGGAGCCTATGCGTGGGTCGTCAATCCCGACAACACCGTATCGATCCGCCAAGTCAAGGTCGCGCAAATCAGCGACGGACAGGCGCTGATCGATTCCGGGCTCTCGGCAAATGAGCGGGTGGTCCTCGACGGCCAATACAAGCTTCAGCCGGGTACACATGTCATCGCGCTCCATGGCAAGGCGGCCGAGGAAGCCGCCGCGCAGGACGCCATGCAGACGCCAATCCCATGAATATTTCCGCACCGTTCATCCGACGGCCGATCGCGACCGCCCTGCTCATGGTGGGGCTGCTGGTAGCCGGCCTGGTCGCCTATCCGCTGATGCCGGTGGCGGCGCTGCCGAACGTCAATTATCCCACGCTGACGGTCACTGCACAGTTGCCGGGCGCTGATCCGCAGACCATGGCGTCCTCTGTGGCATCGCCGCTCGAACTGCAGTTCGGCGAGATCCCCGGCCTCACCCAGATGACGTCGGCGAGTGCGCTGGGCTACACCCAGATCACGCTGCAGTTCGACCTGAGCCGCCAGATCGACGGCGCGGTGAGCGATACGCTGTCGGCGATCAACGCCGCTTCCCCGTATTTGCCGGCGGGCCTGCCGTATCCGCCGACGATCCGCAAGGTCAATCCCGCCGACACGCCGATCCTCGTGCTCGGCATCACCTCGGACAGTCTGCCGCTCACTACAGTGGACGCCTATTCCGAGAACATCCTGCTGCAGAAGATTTCGCAGATTTCCGGCGTCGGCCTCGTCGGCGTCGGCGGCCAGCAGAAAGCCTCCGTCCGCATCCAGGTCGACCCCGAGGCATTGGCCGCCCGCGGCATCAATCTCGAGGATCTGCGGACGGTGCTGGGCCAGGCCAATGTCGATCTGGCGAAGGGCACGCTCAACAGCCCGCGTCAGACCTACACGCTCAACACCAATGATCAACTGTTCAAGCCCGACCAATATGCCGATCTCGTCGTTGCCTATCGCAATGGATCTCCGGTCCGCATCCGCGACATCGGCCGCGCCATCAGCGCGCCGGAAAACGATCTGATCGCCGGCTGGTACAACAATCAGAGGGCGATCCTCCTGGCGATCCAGCGTCAGCCGGGCGCCAATGTCGTCGACACGGTCGCGCGCATCAAGGCGATGATGCCGGTGCTGCAGGCCTCGATTCCCTCCGACATCAAGATCAACGTCATTTCCGACCGCACCGATACCATCCGTGCATCGATCGCCGACGTGCAGTTCACGCTGCTCCTGACGATCGGGCTCGTCGTGATGGTGATCTTCATCTTCCTGCGCAGCTTCTGGGCGACCATCATCCCGGCCGTCACCGTGCCGCTGTCGCTGGTCGGCACTTTCGCCATCCTGTACGAAATGGGCTACAGCCTCGACAATTTGTCGCTGATGGCCCTGTCGATTGCGGTCGGCTTCGTTGTCGACGACGCCGTCGTCGAGATCGAGAATATCACGCGGCACATCGAGGAAGGCCTGTCGCCCTATGACGCGGCGATGAAAGGATCCGGCGAGATCGGCTTCACCGTCATGGCGATCACGTTCTCGCTTATCGCGGTGTTCATTCCCCTGTTCCTGATGAGCGGCTATGTCGGGCTATTGTTTCGCGAGTTCGCGATGACGGTGAGCGTGGCGCTCGTTCTCTCGCTGGTGATCTCGCGCACGCTCACGCCGATGATGTGCGCATATCTGCTCAAGCCCGAGAAAGAATCGCACGGCCGGCTCTACCGATTGTCCGAACGCGGATTCGATGGGCTGCTCAATCTCTATGAGGCCGGTCTCAGGATCGTACTGCGTCACCGCTTCATCACGCTGATGGTGATGCTCGGCACCATCGCGCTGACCGGTTATCTTTACGTCGTCATTCCAAAGGGCTTCTTCCCGGAGCAAGATACCGGGCTGATCCTCGGTCAGTCGGAAGCGTCGCAGGATATTTCCTTCAAAGCGATGGCCCAGCGCCAGCAGGCCCTGCTCGACGTCATCATGCGCGATCCGGCTGTCGCCTCCGTCGGGGCCGCGGTGGGCGCCGGCGGCGGTGTCTACACGGTCAATGACGGGCGCGTCTACATCCAGCTCAAGCCTGACGACCAGCGCGATCCGATCGACAAGGTGATCGCGCGGCTGCGCACCAGCCTCGCCAATATCCAGGGCATTACGCTGTACATGCAGCCCGCCCAGGACATCACGATCGGAGCCCGGCTGAACAAGACTCAATTCCAGTACACGATGAACGATGCCGATCCGGGCGAGCTGACCCGTTGGGCGTCGCTGTTCCTCGACAAGATCAAGACGATCCCGTCGATCACCGATGTCACCACCGACCAGCTCAATGCCGGGCCGCTGCTCGACATCACCATCAAGCGCGAAGTCGCCTCGAGCTACGGCATCCTGCCTTTCACCATCGACAACACGCTGGACGATGCGTTCGGTCAGCGCATCGTCTCGACGATCTACACCACGCTACAGCAGTACCATGTGGTCATGGAGGTCAACCCGAAGTTCCAGTACTCGCCCGATGCGCTCAACGGCATCTATGTGAAATCCTCGAGCGGGCAGCAGGTGCCGCTATCGACGCTGGTCGAATCGGTCGTGAAGGTGTCGCCGCTCGTCGTCAATCACCAGGGGCAGTTCCCTTCGGTGACGATCTCGTTCAACCTTGCGCCGGGTGCTGCGATCGGCCAGGCCGTGAGCGCCATCGACGGGGTAAAGAAAGAGTTGAATCCGCCGCTCTCGCTGCAGACCAGCTTCCAGGGCAACGCCCAGGCGTTCGGCGCCTCGCTGTCGAGCACGCCGATCCTGATCCTCGCCTCGCTGTTCGTGATCTACCTGATCCTCGGCATCCTCTATGAAAGCACGATCCATCCGATCACCATCATCTCGACCTTGCCATCGGCCGGCGTCGGCGCGCTGCTGTTGCTGATGGCGGCCCATTTCGATCTGACCGTGATCGCGATCGTCGGTCTCATCCTGCTGATCGGCATCGTCAAGAAGAACGGCATCATGCTGGTCGACTTCGCGATACATGCCGAACACAATGAAGGGCTCAGCACGGAAGAAGCGATCTACCAGGCCTGCATCAAGCGGTTCAGGCCGATCCTGATGACCACGATGGCGGCAATGCTCGGCGCCGTGCCGATGATGGTGGGCACGGGTGCGGGCTCGGAGATCAGGCAGCCGCTCGGCTATGCCATTGTCGGCGGCCTTGCGGTGTCGCAAATCCTCACGCTGTATACGACGCCGGTGGTCTATCTCTATCTCGACCGGCTGCAGATCTGGCTGTTCGGCGAGAAGGAGGCGGCAACCTCCTCCGCCCAACCCCAGGCAACGCCGGCCGAATGAGAAGAATCCGGCCGCCGCCGTGCACGTCTGCTGCAACGCGACCAAACTCCCGACTTTGTGAATTCGCATCGTGCACCGCGCACCTACATAATTGTTTGAAACCATGAGTTGCGGAGTTGAGTATGCCGAGCAAGGAATTTTCGAGCCCAGCGCAGACCTTGCGCCGGGTGGCGGAAAGCGTGAGCGACCAGGCGGTCGCCGATCGTCTCAAGGTTCTTGCCGAGAGCTATGAGCGGCGGGCCGAAACGGCGTCACACGCCGATCCGGCCAAGAATTGTTGAGCCGCCCTACCGAATGTTAATGGGCTTTCCGGCCCCTAATCGTTCAATATGTCGACCTGGAAATGTTGCAGGAACCGGGCTGCGGCGATATGCGCCCCACACGGGTCCGTTCATGCGCTTTCGCAGGTGACCCATGGATCAGCAGCTAAGGAAGTCGACGCCACCCCCTTCGATTGCGCCTGGGAAAAAAATCATGCGCCCGGCTCGCGGGCGCATTGGGTTCGCGATCGCCGTTATTCTCCTGCTGGGTGCCGGCATCGTCTGGTGGACGAAGCCGGCAGGCACGCCACAGGAAACAGCCGGCCGGCGAACCGCCCCGCCGATGTCTGTTGTCGCCGAGACTGTCGGCAAGGGTGATATCGGGATCAACCTCAATGGGCTCGGCACCGTCTCTTCACTCGCCACCGTCACGATCAGAAGCCAGATCAGCGGATATCTGACCCGCATCGCGTTCAAGGAAGGCGACGAGGTCAAGAAGGGTGATCTCATCGCGGAGATCGACTCACGCCCCTTTGAGGCGGCGCTTGCCCAGGCCAAGGGACAGCTTGCGCGCGACCAAGCCATGCTGAAGGGCGCCCAGGTCGACCTTGCCCGCTACCAAGGCCTGGCGAAGCAGAACGCCGTGCCGCACCAGCAGCTCGACACGCAAATAGCCCTGGTCGCGCAGGACGAAGGCACGGTTGAAGCGGACCGCGCCTCGGTGCAGGCCGCCGAAGTGAACCTGCGCTATTGCCACATCCTGTCGCCGCTGGATGGGCGCGTCGGATTGCGGCAGGTCGACCAAGGCAACTACGTCACCCCTGGTGATGCCACCGGCATCGTGGTGATCACGCAACTGCAGCCGATCAGCGTCCTGTTCACACTCCCGGAGGACCAGCTTCAGGCGATCGCCAGGCGGCTCCGCGAGGGGGCGGTGCTGCCGGCTGCGGCCTACGATCGGAGCGGCACCAACAAGCTCGCCAGCGGGGCGCTGCAGACCTTCGACAGCCAGATCGATCCGACCACCGGCACGATCAAGCTGCGCGCGCAATTCTCGAACGAAGCGCGGACGCTGTATCCCAATCAGTTCGTCAACGTGCGTCTCTTGCTGGACACCCGCAAGGACGTGACGACGATGTCGACGGCCGGCATCCAGCGCGGCACGCCCGGCACCTTCGTCTATCTCGTCAACAGCGACAGCACGGTCTCGGTGCGCCCCGTCAAGCTTGGCGTCACTGACGGCGACCGGGTCGAGGTTCAGTCCGGACTTTCCCCCGGCGACCGCATCGTGATCGATGGCGCCGACAAGCTGCGGGAAGGCGCCAGGATCGTCATTCGACCTCCGACGGGAGCGGGCGAGTCGGCCGCTGCAGCCAAGCCGACGGATTCAAAAGCTGGGGGCGGCAACGGGCAGCGCTCCGGAAACGGGCACCAATGAACCCGTCGCGACCATTCATCCAGAGACCGGTGGCGACGACACTGCTGATGATCGCCATCATGCTGTCGGGGATGCTGGCGTTCCGCTTCCTGCCCGTCGCCGCCCTGCCCGAGGTCGATTACCCGACGATCCAGGTCCAGACCTTCTATCCCGGCGCCAGTCCTGACGTGATGACGTCGTCCGTCACGGCGCCGCTGGAGGTGCAGTTCGGCCAGATGCCGAACCTGAGCCAGATGAGTTCGGTCAGTTCGGCCGGCGCCTCGGTCATCACCCTGCAGTTCGGATTGACGATCTCGCTCGATGTCGCCGAGCAGGAGGTGCAGGCCGCGATCAACGCCGCCGGCAATCTGCTGCCGTCAGATCTTCCGGCGCCGCCGATCTATGCCAAGGTCAATCCGGCCGATGCCCCGATCCTGACCCTTGGCCTGACGTCGAAGACCATGCCGCTGACGCAGGTCCAGGATTTCGTCTACACGCGCCTGGCGCAGAAGATCTCGCAATTCCCGGGAGTAGGCCTCGTCAGCATCAGCGGCGGCCAGCGGCCGGCGGTCCGCGTCCGCGCCGACATTCGCAAGCTCGCGGCCTACGGCCTCAATATCGACGACCTGCGCACCACCCTCGGCAATGCCAACGTCAACACGCCCAAGGGCAATTTTGACGGCGCGATGCGCTCCTACACCATCAACGCCAACGACCAGATCCGCGGTGCCGGTGGCTACAAGTCCCTGATCGTGGCCTACAAGAACGGCTCCCCGGTCCGTCTCAGCGACATCGGCGACGTCATCGATGGCGCCGAGAACGACAAGCTCGGCGCCTGGATGAATACGACGCCCGCGATCATCCTCAACATCCAGCGCCAGCCTGGGGCCAACGTCATCTCTGTGGTCGAAGGGATCAAGGCGGTGTTGCCGCAGTTGCAGGCGGCGTTGCCCGCCAGCATCGACCTGAACATCCTGACCGACCGCACCGTGACCATCCGCGCCTCGGTCAGGGACGTGGAATACGAGCTCTCGCTCGCAGTCATGCTGGTCGTGCTGGTGATCTTCGTATTCCTGCGCAGTCCGCGCGCGACGCTGATCCCAAGCCTCTCCGTGCCGCTCTCGCTGGTCGGCACGCTGGGGGCCATGTACCTGTTCGGCTTCAGCCTCAACAATCTCTCTTTGATGGCGCTCACGATCGCGACCGGCTTCGTGGTCGACGACGCGATCGTCGTCATCGAGAACATCTCCCGCTACATCGAGGAAGGCGAAGCGCCGCTGCAGGCTGCGCTCCGCGGCTCCGAGCAGATCGGCTTCACGATCATCTCGCTGACGGTGTCGCTGATCGCGGTGCTGATTCCGCTGCTGTTCATGGGTGACGTGGTCGGCCGCCTGTTCCGCGAGTTCGCCATCACGCTGTCGGTCACCATCCTGATCTCCGCCGTGGTGTCCTTGACGCTTGTGCCGATGGCCTGCGCCAAACTGCTCAAGGCGGAAGGCGAGGCGCATGAGAACATGCTCCAGCGTCTGAGCCGCGAAGGCTTCGATCACGTCATCGCGATCTATGCCCGGATGCTGAACTGGGTGCTGGACCACCAGACCCTGGTGCTGCTGGTGGCGCTCGCCACCTTCGGCTTGACCGCCCTGCTCTATGTCGCCATCCCCAAGGGGTTCTTCCCGCTGCAGGATACCGGCGTCATCCAGGCGATTTCGGAAGCGCCGCAATCGGTCTCATACGCCGCGATGGCGGAGCGGCAGCAGCAACTGGCCGACGTCATCCTCCGCGATCCCGACGTCGAGAGTCTCTCTTCCTTCATCGGCGTCGACGGCACCAACACCACGCTCAACAGCGGCCGCATCCTGATCAACTTAAAGCCGCATAATCAGCGGAAGTCCGATATCGCGACCGTCATGCGCCGTCTCAAGGACAGCACGGCATCGCTGACCGGCGTCACGCTCTATATGCAGCCGGTGCAGGATCTGACCATCGAAGGCACCGTCAGCAAGGCGCAATATCAGTTCATCCTGCAGGATGCCGATCCGGCCCAGCTCGCCGAATGGGCCCCGAAGCTCGTCGACAGATTGCGGCAGCTTCCCGCGTTCACCGATGTCTCGACCGATATTTCCACCAAGGGACTTGCGGTCTTTGTCGACATCGACCGCGAGCAGGCAGCGCGGTTCGGGATCACGCCCGCGACCGTCGACAATGCGCTCTATGACTCCTTCGGCCAACGCATCGTCTCGACGGTGTTCACCAATTCAAACCAGTACCGGGTGATCCTGGAAGCCGATCCGACGCTGCAGACATCCCTGCAATCGCTGTCGTCGATCTACCTGCCCTCCTCGGTCGGAGGCGCGCCGGTGCCGTTGCCGGTCCTAGCCAAGGTTCACGAGGGCATCGCGCCGTTGCAGGTTTCGCATCTCGGCCAGTTCCCCTCGGCCACCATATCATTCAACCTGGCGCCCGATGCGTCCCTGGGAGAGGCGGTCGTCGCCGTCAAGCAGGCGCAGATCGATATCGGCCAGCCGCTCGGCATCATCACGAGCTTCCAGGGTGCGGCGCTTGCCTTTCAATCCTCGCTCTCGAACCAACTGTTCCTGATCCTGGCCGCGATCGTCACGGTCTATATCGTGCTGGGCGTGCTCTATGAGAGCTTCATCCACCCGCTGACGATTCTCTCGACCCTGCCTTCAGCCGGGATCGGCGCATTGCTCGCATTGATGATGGCGGGGCAGGACCTGACGATCGTCGCGATCATCGGCATCATCCTGCTGATCGGCATCGTCAAGAAGAACGCGATCATGATGATCGACTTCGCGCTCGATGCCGAACGCAACGAAGGCCGGTCGCCGCGCGAGGCGATCTACCAGGCCTGCCTGCTTCGGTTCCGGCCGATCATCATGACCACCATGGCCGCGGTGCTCGGCGCGCTGCCGCTGATGCTCGGAACCGGCGCCGGATCGGAACTCAGGCATCCGCTCGGCATTTCCATCGTCGGCGGCCTTCTGGTCAGCCAGTTGCTCACCTTGTTCACGACGCCCGTGATCTATCTGTGGTTCGACCGCCTCGCCGTGCGGCTTGCCGGAGGGCCCGGCGGTGCCCGCGAAACACGCGGAGCCCACTGAGCCATGGACCCGGCAACGCCCTTCATCCGCCGGCCGGTCGCGACCACGCTCTTGACCTTCGGGCTTGCGGCGGCGGGCATGGTGGCGTTCTTCAAGCTACCGGTCTCGCCGCTGCCGCAGGTCGACTTCCCGACCATCGCGGTGCAGGCGACGCTACCGGGCGCGAGCCCCGAGGATGTCGCGACCACGGTCGCAAGCCCGCTCGAGCGCCATCTCGGCCAGATCGCCGACGTCACCGAGATGACCTCGCAAAGCACAGTGGGCTCGACGCGGATCACCCTGCAGTTCGGGCTGAACCGCGACATCAACGGCGCGGCGCGCGACGTGCAGGCCGCGATCAACGCCGCCCGCGCCGACCTTCCGACCAGCCTGCGCAGCAATCCGACCTACCGCAAGGTCAACCCCGCCGACGCGCCGATCCTGATCCTGACGCTGACCTCCGACACGCTCACGCGCGGCGACCTCTATGACGCCGCCTCCACCGTGCTGGCGCAAAAGCTTTCGCAGGTCGAAGGGATCGGCGAGGTCGTGGTCGGTGGCAGCTCGCTGCCTGCGGTGCGCGTCGACCTCGTTCCGCAGGCGCTCTACAAATACGGCATCGGGCTCGAGGACGTGCGCGCCGCGCTCGCCAGCGCCAATGCGCACAGCCCCAAGGGCGGGATCGACGTCGGCGAGCGGCGCTACCAGATCTACGCCAACGACCAGGCCAACAAGGCCGACGACTACAAGTCAATGGTCATCGCCTATCGCAATGGCGCGGCCGTGCATCTTTCCGATGTCGGGGAGGTCACCGATTCCGTAGAGAATTTGCGCAATGCCGGCCTCGCCAACGGCAAGCCCGCCGTCCTGATCATCCTGTACCGGCAGCCGAATGCCAACATCATCAGCACGGTCGATCTGGTCAAGGCGCTGATGCCCCAGCTCAGGGCCTCGGTCTCGCCCGCGATCGACATCGATCTCGCGGTCGACCGCTCGACCACCATCCGCACCTCGCTGCATGACGTCGAGCGGACTCTGGTCCTTGCCGTGCTGCTGGTGATCCTCGTGGTGTTCTCGTTCCTGCGCAACGCCCGCGCGACGCTGATCCCGGTGGTCGCGGTCTCGGTGTCGCTGGTCGCGACCTTCGGCGTCATGTATCTCGTCGGCTACAGCCTCGACAATCTGTCGCTGATGGCGCTGACGGTGGCGACCGGCTTTGTCGTCGACGACGCCATCGTTGTGCTCGAAAACGTCACCCGCTATATCGAGCACGGGATGTCGCCGTTTGAGGCGGCGCTGAAGGGCGCTGGCGAGGTCGGCTTCACCGTGCTTTCGATGAGCATCTCGCTGATCGCGGTGTTCATCCCGATCCTGCTGATGGGCGGCATCGTCGGCCGGCTGTTCCGCGAATTCGCGATGACGATCTCGATCTCCATCCTGATCTCGCTTGCGGTCTCGCTCGCGACCACGCCGATGATGTGCTCGGTGCTGCTGCGCCGGGAAAGCAGCCGGGCACACGGCTGGCTCTATCGCGCCAGCGAGCGCTTTTTCGAAGCGATGCTCAGCTTCTATCGGCGGACGCTCTCGGCCGCACTCGCGCACCCGAGATCCGTGATGCTGATCCTTGCCGCGGTGCTGGGGCTCAACTTCTATCTCTACGGCGTGATCCCCAAGGGCTTCTTTCCCCAACAAGACACCGGCCGGCTGGTCGGCTCGATCCAGGCGGACCAGAGCATTTCGTTCCAGTTGATGCAGCAGAAGCTGACTCAATTCGTCACCATCATCAAGCACGATCCCGCGGTGGAGGCCGTCGTCGGATTCACCGGCAGCAACCAAACCAATTCCGGTTTCGTTTTCGTCTCGCTGCGCCCGCTCGACCAGCGGAAAGTCGGCGCCGACCAGGTGATCGCGCGGCTACGGCGCGAGCTCGCCACCGTGCCCGGGGCGACCCTGTTCCTGCAGTCGGTGCAGGACATCCGCGTCGGGGGACGGGTATCCAGCGCGCAGTACCAGTACACGCTGCAAAGCCCGACGCTGGAAGAGCTCAACGAATGGACGCCGAAGATCACGGCGGCGCTGCAGCGCGAGCCCAATCTCGCAGACGTCAACAGCGACCAGCAGGACAAGGGGCTCGAATCCAACCTGGTCATCGATCGCGACGCCGCGGCGCGGCTCGGAATCACCGTCAGCCAGATCGACAACACGCTCTATGACGCGTTCGGCCAGCGCCAGGTCTCGACCATCTATGTCGCGCGCAACCAGTATCACGTGATCATGGAGGTGGCGCCGTCCTACTGGCAGAATCCGGAGACGCTCAAGGACGTCTATATCAGCACCTCGGGCGGCTCCGTCGGCGGCTCGCAGGCGACCAACGCGGTGGCGGGAACGGTGGTGGCGCCTGGAATATCAAGCGCGGCCAACTCGGCCAACGCACAGGCCGCACGCAATCTTGCAACCAATTCGATCGGGTCGACCGGCAAAGGCGTGGCCTCGACCGGCGCGGCGGTCAGCACCAGCAGCGAAACGATGATCCCGCTTTCAGCGGTCGCGCATTTCGGTCGGGGCGCAACGCCGCTCTCCGTCAACCATCAGGGACTTCTCGTCGCCAACACGATCTCCTTCAACCTGCCTCCCAACGTGTCACTCGGCAGCGCCGTCAGCACCATCGAGGCCACCATGAACCGGATCGGCGTGCCCGCGACGATCCGCGGCACCTTCCAGGGCACGGCAAAGGTCTTCCAGGATTCGCTCAGCAATCAGCCGCTGCTCATCCTGGCCGCTTTGGTGACCATCTATATCGTGCTCGGCGTGCTCTATGAGAGCTACATCCATCCCCTGACCATCCTCTCGACGCTGCCGTCGGCCGGCGTGGGCGCGCTGCTGGCCCTGATCGCGTTCCGTACCGAGTTCAGCATCATGGCGCTGATCGGCGTGATCCTGCTGATCGGCATCGTCAAGAAGAACGCGATCATGATGATCGACTTTGCGCTCGACGCCGAACGCAAGCGCGGCCTCGATCCGCTCGAAGCCATTCGCGAAGCCTGCCTCCTCCGGTTCCGCCCGATCATGATGACGACCATGGCCGCCCTGCTCGGCGCAGTGCCGCTTGCCATCGGAATGGGCGATGGCGGCGAATTACGCCAGCCGCTCGGCATCGCCATCGTGGGCGGCCTCATCCTCAGCCAGATGCTGACACTTTATTCGACACCTGTGATCTATTTGTATCTGGACAGGTTCCGGCTCTGGGGCCAACGTCGAAGGGGCAATGCGCCTCCCAACCTGCCAAAGTCCTCACTGCAGCCAGGCGAGTGAGATGTCGAAATCCCCGGTGGTACGCGTCCGACACCGAAGTCTGGCCCGGGCGATTTTGCCGTGGGGGGACGGTCGCATCCGCGCGATGTCCGCTTTGATCGCACTCGCGCTCGGCCCCGGCTTGTCCGGCTGCATCCTGGGATCGGAACGGCCCGAGCTCAATCTCGAAGTGCCGGAGAAATATCGCGCGGCAAGTTCGGCGAGTCCCGATGCCGCGGTCCCGGTCCTGGACTGGTGGCGCGGCTTCGGCTCCGGCGAACTGACGTCGCTGATGGACGCGGCGCAGATCAGCAATCTCGACGTTGCAGTTGCGGTCGCCCAGGTCGTGCAGGCCGACGCCCAGGTGGGCGTGGCGGGTTCGCCGCTATTGCCGTCGCTAACCGGAGCAGCCAGCGCCGAGCGCGCGCATTTCGGCTCCACAAGCAGCGCCAGCAGCAGCAACCTTGGCGGGGGCGTCACCGGGACCGGAGGCGGACGCGGCGGCGGAAGTTCGAACTTCTCGCAATTCAGCACCAGCCTGACTGCGAGCTACATGCTCGACTTCTGGGGCAAGAACCAGGCAGCCCTCCTTGCAGCGGAAGAAAGCGCGACGGCATCGAGATATAATCGCGAGGTGGTCACGCTGACCGCGATCGTCACGGTGGCCAACACGTACTTCCAGATTCTAGCGGCGCAGGACGAGTTGCGGGTGACGCGCCAGAACCTCGCAGCGGCCGAGCGAATCCTTGCGCTGATCAAGACGCAGTTCGCCGGCGGAACGGCCTCGCAGCTCGACGTTTCGCAACAGGAGGCGCTGGCAGGAACGCAGCGGGCGGCGATTCCGCCTCTCGAAGTCACCATCGGTCAGAACATTGCCGCGCTCGCGGTGCTTGTTGGACGAGCACCGGCGAACTTCACGGTGCGGGGCGGATCCACCAGCCGCATCAAGGTGCCTCGGGTGACCCCCGGCCTGCCATCGGAACTGCTTTACCAACGGCCGGACATCCGCCAGGCAGAGGCGCTGCTTGCGGCATCGAACTTCAGCGTCGAGCAGGCTCGCGCGGCATTCTTTCCGCAGATCCAGCTCACCGGCACCGGCGGATTCCAGAGCAGCGCGCTGGCCTCGCTGTTCACGCCAGGGGCGGCGTTCTCCACCCTTACGGCCAGCCTCGCGCAACCGATTTTCGACGGCTTCTTGCTCGAGAGCCAGTTGAAGCAGGCGAAGGGCGTGCAGCTTCAGAACCTGCAGGCCTATCGCAAGGCGGTTCTGTCGGCATTCTCTGATGTCGAGAAGGCGCTCATTGCGTTGCAAAAGTTCACGCTGCAGGAGCGGCTGCAAGCGCAGGTCGTTGCGAGCTCACAAACGGCGTTCGATGTGGCGGAGAAGCAATTGCGGGGCGGGACGATCAATCTGATTACGGTCCTGCAGGCCGAACAGACGCTCTTCACCGCGGAAGTTACGCTGGTTCAGGTGCGGCTCTCGAAATTGTTGGCGGCAAGCAGTCTGTTTCAGGCGCTCGGCGGCGGCTGGACGCCGGCCGGGACGTTGGTCTCGCTACAATGATGTCCGCCTTCGCCGCATTGGTTTGCGTTTGCCGTGCCGCAAATGGGTGTATCGGATGAAGAAAACCGGCTTGCTTGTGATGGCGCTCGCTCTGGCAGCACTCGAAGCAGCGTCAGCGGCTGCACAGCAAAGCGCGCCCTCGCTTCGGTTTGGGATGAAGCCCGATGAGGTCGCTGGCACGCTCGGCGTGCCCTTGACCTATGTGCGAGGGCGCCGCGGCAGCGAACTCTATCTGGCGCTGCCCAATGTCAAGGGAAGCGCATTCGCGAGCCGAAGCGACGGGCTCTATCTGCAGTTTCGCAACGGAAAGCTTGCGGGTTGGAAGGGCGACTGGGGCACGATCCGGCCATAAGGAAAGCCAATGGGTAGATTGAAGATCGTAATTTGCGCGGCGATCCTGGCAGCGATCCCTATCTCGCCGGGATCGGCGACCGAGTTTGGGTATCGCGTCATACGATACGGCCAGACGAGCGGCTGGTTCTATGACAACCGCAATGATAATCGCGACTTCCCGACCAATGGTGTGTTTCCGGGCAATTTTGCCGCGCAGCCTAATGTTGCGTGGACCGGCGCCGCAGGCTTTCTCGAGAGCACGCCTCAGCGCTCGGCTTCTCCTTATCCATCGCAAGTCGTGTTCGGCACCGTTAGCCGCAGCAGACGATCGAAGAAGTGATCTCGACGTCACTTCAGCTATCGACCAAGCGATCGATGTAACGCCGTCTCGCGCCACTTCAACGACGCGCGAGGTTCGCGCGTCGTTACCTTGGGGTGGCGCGGTGGCTTTCAAGCAAAGCCCGATCAACTGCGGCTTTCACTTAGTTGTAACCGCTGGTGCCGGGCGACGAGCCACCGAATTGAGAATCGCCGGTGCCGCTCAACGTGGTCGGACCATCCGGATCGCCGTTCGGATTGCCGTAGTTCGGATGCAAGACGACCGGCGGAGCAGCCTCTCTGTATATCGGATAGCTCCTGACCACCGGTTCTTGACGCGCCGTATTGGCAAAAGCGTATGTGCTTGAGAGCATGGACGCAGCGACCAATGCTACCATTGCGACTTTCATGGCTTTGTCCTTTCGAGTGGTGACATAAAGAACGTTACACAGAGAAAGGTGGGGCTCTTTCTCGTCGCTCCCACTAAATTCGCGTTTAGGAACGCGGCACAACCGGCATAAGGAATTTCTGGCTACTGAAAGCGTTTCGCTCGCGTTTCGCTGCTTCGTGATGATAGTCGCGCCACGTATCCTGTTGGCGATCTCTCACGTTCCCGCCGTCAACTCGAGTTGAGGAATCGTAAAGCAGAATTTAGTGGGATGCGCGCGCAGGCCGCTTAGATCTTGGATCGAAAGCTCCGAGCATTCGGACAACCCCAATACGAGAAACTCGTATTTGACGGCGCGCACCGCCTGGCGGTGCGCCATGCGGACCTGCGCGCCCCGATCGAGCTTTCGTATCGATCGATGGAGAATTTCGATGACCTCACTCAAGATCCTCGCGGCCGCCGCGCTGCTATCGGCAACGGCTGCAACACCAGTATTCGCTCAGGCGGCTATCCAGGAGCCCGGACTGTACGCGTTCTATCATCCCAATGCAGACCTTCTGAACGGCGGCGCGCCCACGCCTGCGGCCAGACTGGAGTCAGAGCCGCCTTCTGCTCTGCAATACTATAACGAAGAGGCCAGCGGCATCGACACCTGCGCGCAGCGCCACCGCTCGTACAATCCCGCGACCGGCACATTCCTTGGCCGCGACCGTCATCGCTATCGGTGCGAGTGATGACCCTCTTCTGCTTCTGCGGTCTGAAACCAGGAGCCGCTGTGCGATTGTAATGCCCATCAATTGGCGGTAGACAAGTATGCTCCTTGCCCGAAGAGGCTGTCCCCGTGTGATGTAGAGGTCCGGCCTGCGCCGTTCCTTCGCCCAAGCGGATACCCGAAAATTCGAGACTGGCTTGGGTTGGGACGTTGGAGGAAACCTTAGGAGAGGGACATGGCGCGCAACATTCTGATCCTGGGAGCCTCGTACGGCTCATTGCTCGCGACGAAGCTGCTGATGGCCGGTCACAACGTGACGCTGGTTTGTCGCAAGAAGACCGCAGAGCTCATCAATCGCGACGGTACCGAGGTTCGCATTAAGCTGCGTGACGAGCCGACGCACCGGTCGATCTTCTCGCGCGATCTACCCGGGACCTTGGACGCGGCACCGCCCGCAGACGTCGACCTCTCCCGTTACGATCTGGTTGGCCTTGCCATGCAGGAGCCGCAATACACCAACCATACGATCCGGGTTCTGATGATCAAGATCGCCGAGGCGAAGCTGCCTTGCCTTTCGATCATGAACATGCCGCCGTTGCCCTATCTCAAACGGATCCCGGCGCTGTCGGACATGGACCTCGAAGAGGCCTATACCAATGCGCAGGTATGGGAGCGCTTCAAGCCGGGACTGGTCTCGCTCTGCTCGCCTGATCCTCAGGCCTTCCGTCCGCCGGACGAGGCGGCGAATGTCCTTCATGTCGGCCTGCCGACAAACTTCAAGGCAGCGGCATTTGCGGATGAGACGCATAACCGGCTGCTTCGCGAACTGGAGGCGGACATCGACGCGGTGAAGCTGGATGGCCAGGATGTTCCGGTGAAGCTCAAGGTGTTCGACTCGCTGTTGTCCCGCTGGCCAAATGGTCGATGCTGTTGACCGGCAATTACCGCTGCATCACGCCGCAGGAGCCGCAATCGATCCGCGACGCGGTGCACGCCGATCTGAAGCGCTCGCCGTCGATCTATGAGCATGTCGATGCGGTCGCGCGGCGCCTGGGAGCCGACCCGAAGGATCAGGTGCCGTTCGAGAAATACGCCAAAGCGGCGGAAAGCCTTCTCAAGCCCTCATCGGCGGCGCGCGCGGTGGCGAGCGGAGCGCCCTTCATCGAGCGGGTCGACCTGCTCGTGAAGCTGATTTCGCATCAGCTTGGCGCGCCCAATGCCGAGATCGATCGTACGGTCCAGATCGTAGATCAGAAGCTCAATGAGAAGATCGTGGAGGGCGGATCCAGCGCGCTGTGACGTGCTGCTCCGTGCGATCCAGAAATCTTTCCGTTTCGCGGTCAACTATCTTCACGGCCACTACAGCATCGAGAACAACCGCGAGGCCTTCGCGCGCGGCGGCATCACTGTGTGTTCACGCTGGGACTGCTTGAAACCGCGCGGCCATTCCGCGCCCTCAAGACAATCCCCTCGTGGTCAAAGGAAGAGCATCATGACGATGAACAGACGAGCTTTTTCGACCGCTCTGCTTGCCGGCGCAGCGGCCTCGCTGATCTCCACTCGCGGCATGGCCGCAAACGCAACCCCGCCGAAGGCGCGCAACGTCGTGCTCGTGCATGGACTGTTCGCCGACGGCTCGTGCTGGTCGGAGGTGATCGCGCGATTGCAGACGACCGACCTCAACGTGACCTCCGTGCAAAATCCGCTGACCACGCTGCCTGAAGCGGTCGCGTCAGCCGAGCGCGTGCTGGCACGGCAGGACGGCCCGACGGTTCTGGTCGGCCATTCCTTCTCCGGCATGATCGTCACCGAGGCCGGCGTGCATCCGAACGTCTCGGCGCTCGTCTATGTGGCGGCGCGTGCGCCGGATGCCGGCGAGGACTACACTGCGCTCGCGAAGACCTATCCGACCCCGCCGGCGACGGCCGGCATCGTGTTCGACGGTGATGAAGGACGGCTTTCCGAGGAGGCTTTCCTGCGCGATTTCGCAGGCGACCTGCCGGAGGCGAAGGCCAAGGTGCTCTATGCAGTCCAGCAGCCGTTCCACAAAACCCTGCTCGCCGGCAAGACCACGAACGCGGCCTGGCGATCAAAGCCGAGCTATTACGCCGTCTCGACCGAGGACCGCACGATCAATCCGGACCTCGAACGATTCATGGCCAAGCGCATGGGAGCCAAGACCATAGAGGTCAAGGCGAGTCACCTGTCGCTGATCTCTCAACCTGACGAAATCACGCAACTGATCCTGGAGGCCGCCGGCCAACGCCCATGAGGTGAACACACTTGGGATGGCCGCGCTCTCGACATGATCGAGGCCGGGAAGAGACGAGCGGCGGTCTGACGCGCTCGTAGGCTGCAGGGCATGCAAAACAGGAAAGGAGTAAAGAACAATGAAACGTTTCGGATCCGCCGCCTGGAATGGCAGCCTGCGCGAAGGCAAGGGTTCGGTCTCCACCGAGAGCCGCGCGCTGGACAATCATCCCTACACCTTCTTCAGCCGCTACGGCGAGAAGCCGGGCACCAATCCGGAGGAGCTGTTAGG
The DNA here is from genome assembly GCF_004296405.1 of Bradyrhizobium sp. Leo170. Taxonomy (GTDB): domain Bacteria; phylum Pseudomonadota; class Alphaproteobacteria; order Rhizobiales; family Xanthobacteraceae; genus Bradyrhizobium. The sequence goes on along the minus strand of NZ_PSRR01000021.1, from coordinate 20,091 downwards.
TGCAGCGCATGCCGCGTGCTTCACCATGTCATTCGTCAGGCAGCTCGGTCAGGCGAATTTCGTGCCGGAGCACGTGGACAGCAAATCGGAAATCACCATCGAGAAGGACGGGGACGGCTTTTCGATCACCTCGGCGCATCTCACCACCACGGCGAAGATACCGGGCATCGACCACGACACGTTCCAGTCGATCGCCGCAAGCGCAAAAGCCGGCTGCCCCGTCTCCAAGCTGATGAAGGTTGAGATTGATTTTAGTGCCACACTCGTTTCGTGAGGCTGCATGATCGCATAACGATTCACCTCGCACCGACAGCGGTCATGCAGGGAATCGAGTGCTTGCGGTTTTGTATCGAAAAACGGCGAAGCGTCCCATGCGCCCGGGCGGCAAGACGCAGCGCTTCACGACCGTGCGGTTGATGAAGTAGCGGGCAGGAGCCGGATGAGATCCGGTTCAGCCTGCCGCTTTCGTGCCCCCGAAACAAAAAAGTCGAAAACAACCCCATGCACAGTAGCCGCTTCGCGGCGAAGCGACCAAGTCCTGCACTAGGCGGCGAGACACTCTGCTCGCAGCGGTGGCTCTTGCGCAACAGCTAAACTAATTCGCTTCCCCTTTTTCGTCGCTGCACCGCCCAGTCCGACTTCTTCGCATTCGGACATCTGCTGGATGATCTGAACAGCCAACTCTGTTTGCCCTCGTTGCGAGAGCATTCCAAGACGGTTGAACGCCGCGATCATGGCTCCGTGCAGTGATTGATCCTTGCAACGAGGGCGACTTCCAGAGGAGGAACGGGTCAACGTAGAGGGGAAGATCCTCTTCAAGAAAGGGAATGGCGAAGTCCACGTTGGCTTGGGCAACGTCGATGCCGTGGAATTCAGTTAAGCGCGGGCGAACAAGGGCCATTTTCAGACTGAAGTAGCGTGAACCCAGAGTATTCGGCAACTCGCGGTTGGCCCAAATCCCCTGATGAATTCTGTGCAGCCGCGTCTCGGAGAGGTCTAAGGCCGCCTGTTAGTGACGCCAGACCTTCACCGCTGACACCAGCAGCAGCTGGCGGCTCTATGCCAGCGTCGCACGAAGCGTTGGAAAGAAAATGGATATTGGGGTCTCAACCGCTTCAGGAGCTTCGAGCGCTCGCCTTATGTGAGAGGATATGTCCGTTTGATATGTGCTAATGCGCGGCGCGAACGAATAGATATCCGACGTGTCGATGATGACGGTCCTCATCTGGTTGACGTCGAATGGTATCGTGTCCGCCTTCCGAACAATCTGTACAATAGGCAGTCGCATCATATGGCGAATTGCCAGCTCATAGAAGACGTTTGGATTGTGATAGGACATATCGACAATTACAAGTCGGGCTTTGACCAGAAATTCCATAATCTGCTTCGTGATCATCCCCGGCTTATCTATCTGATCGGCACGCACCAGTGACAACCCAAATGACGCTACGGCTGGTTCGATGAGTGTGCCCATGAACAGGTCGGAGTGCTGGCGGTACTCACTGTCAGCAGCGCCGATAGGACTGATGTAAAAGCACGTAGCTTCGAATTTGGCGTGGTCCGCGGTGATGACAGCGCGCCAGCCGATGGCGGCGTTATTGGTGGTAGACCGGCTGACAAAGACGTTCCCAGCGTCGTCTGTCCTGCGGGTTGCTGAACAGCATCCACCGCAGCGTCTTTCGAGACGAGACGCTCAGCACCCGACAGCATCGCTAACAGGCCGACATATCGCGCATTAAGGATGAATGTTTCAACCGCCTCCGGGGCGGCGTCTTTACTTTCACCCAGTTCCATAGCCGTATCGATTAGAGCGGTCTTCGCTGGTAAGGCCCGGCCAACAAATCGCTCATGGAGCTTCGCGAAAATCTCGATATCCTCTATCGATAGCTTGATTTTTGCACGAAGCTGGTCTCGTGCTGGTATCTGCGGGTCAACAGTACGTACACCGTCTTGCGTCAATTCGAGCGTTTCGCTGGCATAATTGCCTTTGATGAGCCCGTACTTGTTCGCGTTGGTCACCAACATGCGGCTAGCGCCGCTGTCTGGCGACTTACCGATATGGTCGAACAGCGACAGCCTGCGCACGGCTTCACCGCTTCCGAACTCGAACATGCTCTTCACAAAATCGATACTGTCCTCGAACGGAGCGGCCGGGAAGCTGCGTACGGTGCGCTTGCGCCGTGCGACCTCCTTCTCAACCTTGTCGTTTGCGGCTGTGATAGTGTCCGAAGTCGCCCCTGCCTTGCGTGCCATTCCGTGCCCCTTTCTTGCGGGTTCCCAGATAGCACTCGTGCAAATAGAGAAGCAACGGGACTACCACAGCCACGCCGGTGGATGAGCCAAGGCGGTGCAAGCGCCAGAGCGCTGCCATCCAACGGAGCACTTTCCGTTAGGGTCTGCACGGCCTTGCCGTTGTTCAGCTCGCGCGCAACTGCGGGCCTGCAAACCCTTGGGCTGCTCTGGCACCGTCTTGCGGGCACAGTACGTCCCGGCCTGTCCTTGATAACGCCCATCAATACGCGCACGATTAGCACCACCGCTTGTGACCACCACGCGGCAGCTAAGCGTTGTATCTGCGTTAGTTCTTGATTTCCAATAGGAGCTTGTGCGAATGGCGCGCCCGGAACGATTCGAACGTCCGACCCTCAGATTCGTAGTCTGATGCTCTATCCAGCTGAGCTACGGGCGCGTTTTCGCGTGAGGGGCGTGAAAGCCCGAGGTGCATCCGAGGAGGCTCGGACGCATCAGCGAAAGAGCGCTCTAGCTACAAGGTCCCGATCCCGTTGGCAAGGTCTGGGGTGGGGGTTCTCTGGGTTGATTTGGGCCGGAAGCGCGCCCCGGGCAGTGAAAGCCGGAGTTTCCGGCTATTCCGGCATACGCCTCAGGCCCGTGCGCGCTCGGTGCGGATGATCTGGAGTTCCACCGGCCGGTCGGGAATGGCGATGCGGAAGGTGGCGCCGATGGTGCCCTCGACCAGGTTGATCTCGCCGTCATGGGCGCGGATCAGCTCGGCGGCGATCGCAAGGCCGAGCCCGCTGCCGCCGGGGCGGCCGGACGTCTGGAACGCCTCGAACAGGTGATCGCGGGTCTTCTGGGGAACGCCGGGACCGGTGTCGGAGACCTCGACGATCGCGACCGTCCCCTCGCGGCGACCGGTGATGCGGATCTGCTGGGCACCGCCGTCGGTCGCCGGACGGCTCTCCAGCGCCTGCGCCGCGTTGCGCACGAGGTTGAGCAGCACGCGGAATAGCTGGTCCGGATCGGCGTCGATCGCGAGCCCGCGCTCGATCGCGCTGATCCAGGTGATCGAGGCATCCGAGGCAAGCCCTGCCGATTCGCGCACCTCGACGACGACGGGCTCGACCAGGATCATGCGGCGGTCGGGCGCGGCCTCCTGAGCGCGGCCGTAGGACAATGTCGACTGGCAGAAGGCGATCGCGCGCTCGAGCGAACGCAGCAGTTTCGGCGCGAAGCGTTGCACCCTGGGATCGGGGACGCTTGCGAGCTGATCGGACAGAAGCTGCGAGGAGGCAAGCAGGTTGCGCAGATCGTGGTTGATCTTGGAGACGGCGAGCCCCAGCGCCGCCAGCCGGCTCTTCTGATGCAGCATCGAGACCAGGTCGCGCTGCATGTCGGACAGCTCGCGCTCAGCGACGCCGATCTCGTCACCACGTTGGCTCGGCACGATGATTCGCGCCGAACTTTCGGGGTTTTCGTGGAAACCGATCAGGCTCGCGGTCAGCCGCCGCATCGGGCGCACGAACAAATAATGCAGGGCGAGATAGACCAGGCCCGCGGTAAGGCCCGCGATCAGGAGCGCGACGATCAAGACGTTGCGTGAGAAGCGGTACATCGCCTGGCGCAGCGGCTTCTCGTCGATCACCACCTCGATGAACTGCGCCTGGCCCGGCGCCGGCCCGACCACGCGGATGGTCTGGTCGCCGTGCTCCAGCATGATCTGGAACGCATCGACGATCGCCGACCACACCGATATGTCGCGCAGGTCGACGTCATGGTCGATCGCAGCCGGCAGGTCGGCGCTGGCGAGCAGTCGCCGCTGCTGGCCCATCTTGATCGCCACCGCGCGGGCGCCGATGCTGGTGAGGATCTGGCGCGCCAGCGATTCGGGGACGTAGCCGGATGGCGCGGCATCGAGCACCAGCGCCGCGGTGTTGGCCGCGGCCAGCCGGTCGTTCAGCCGGTTGATCCGGAAGTTGGCGATCGCGGGCACAAAGATCAGCATCCCGGCGATCATCACCAGGGGGATCGTGAGCAGCAGAAGCTTGCCGGACAGGCCAAGCCGGTAAACCGGCTGCGCCCGAGACTTCTCCGTCGTCGGCTGATCGTCGGTCACTGACACGATATAGGCCTTCTTTGGCGCATGTTCAGCATGCTGCCGTGCACCATCGCCGGTCAAATTACGGATCGCTAATGTAAGCCGGTTCCATGAGCCCCGGATGCAGCCGGCTAAAGCCAGCCCACATATGCAACAACCCCACAGAATCAGGACTATTTCCGCGAATTACGACCTTTCGAAGAACCGCTTTTGCCGCACGGGGCGACATTGACGAAAAGGAGGCGCTCCCTTATAAGCCGCGCAAATTGTCCGCGATGGCCCGGTTTGCCGGGGGCGGCTCATTTGGGGCCGCGAATGGCCGATTTTGGGCCAGCCTGCATCACCGGACACCCTATCTCAATTCATCGGCAGATTGCCTGTTCAGCGGAGAACTACCCGTGAAGCGGACTTATCAACCCAGCAAACTGGTGCGCAAGCGCCGCCACGGCTTCCGCGCCCGTCTCGCCACGGCCGGCGGCCGCAAGGTCCTCGCTGCGCGCCGCGCGCGTGGCCGCAAGCGTCTGAGCGCCTGAGCCCCGGGCGTCTTCCGGAGATTCTAAATGGATCGGCTAAGGCAGCGGGCGGACTTCGTCGCCGTTGCCAATGGCGCGCGGGCGACCAGCCCGGCCTTTGTGCTGCAGGGCCGCGCCCGCGACGATGATGGCCCGATCCGCGTCGGCTTCACCGTCACCAAGAAGAACGGCACCGCTACCGAGCGCAACCGCATCCGGCGCAGGCTTCGCGCGCTGATACAGCAGCTCGACGTCATACCGATGCGACCACATCATGATTATGTGTTAGTCGGCCGCCGGGATGCACTGACCCGCGACTTCGCGGCCATGCTCGACGACCTCCGCGCGGCGCTTCGCCGCCTCGACCGGCAACCGGCCAAAAGCGGCGGCAGCCAGAATAATATAAAGAGCGGCGGCAACCGGAATTGAATGACGAGACCTTGAAGAGATGACCGATAACCGCAACACCATCATCGCCGTCATTCTGTCCGGCCTGGTGCTGATCGCCTGGCAATATTTCTACAACGTGCCGCAGATGGAGAAGCAGCGCGCGCAGCAGCACGCGCAGGCGGAACTGCAGAAGCAGCAGACGCCGCAGACGCAGCAGGCGACCCCTAGCACCGCACCGCAGCCGGGATCGGCGTCACCGCCTTCAGCCACACAACCGGCCTCCGGCGCGCCGGTCGTCAGCCGCGAAGCCGCGGTCGAGGCCAGCCCGCGCGTCAAGATCGACACACCCACGCTGTCCGGCAGCATCTCGCTGAAGGGCGCGCGCATCGACGACCTGTCGCTGGAGAAATTCCGCGACACCGTCGACCCGAAATCACCGCCGATCGTGCTGTTCTCGCCGTCGCAGACGGCCGCGCCCTATTACGCGGAATTCGGCTGGGTGCCGGCGAGCGGCACCACGTTGCGGATGCCCGACGCGAGCACGGTGTGGCAGCAGGAGGGTTCCGGCACGCTGACGCCGACGAATCCGGTCACGCTGAAATACGACAATGGCGAAGGCCTGACTTTCCGCCGCACCATCGCGGTCGACGATCGCTATCTCTTCACCATCAAGGATGAAGTCACCAATGCCGGCAGCGCCCCGGTCACGCTCTATCCCTTTGCGCTGATCTCGCGCCACGGCACGCCGCAGGTTTCCGGCTACTACATCCTTCATGAAGGCCTGATCGGCTATCTCGGCGACCATGGCCTGCAGGAATACGGCTACAAGAAAATCGACGACGCCAAGCGGGTGAACTTCACCGCCACCGATGGCTGGCTCGGTATCACGGACAAATACTGGGCTTCTGCGCTGCTGCCGGACACCTCCGCCAAGCTGCAAGCGAGTTTTTCCTCCGATCTTGTCAACAATATCAGGCGGTACCAGACGGACTATCTGCTGGAGCCGCAGACCGTCGCGGCCGGCGGCACCGTCACCGCCAACGCGCGGCTGTTCGCCGGCGCCAAGGAAGCCGGCGTCGTTGGCATCAACTTCCCGCTTGGGCCGGGCGGCTACAATCGGCAGCTCGGCCTCAATCACTTCGATCTGCTGATCGACTGGGGCTGGTTCTACTTCATCACCAAGCCGATGTTCCTGGCGCTCGACTGGTTCTATCGCCTGTTCGGCAATTTCGGCGTCTCGATCCTGCTGGTGACGGTGATCGTGAAGCTGTTGTTCTTCCCGCTCGCCAACAAGTCCTACGCCTCGATGGCGAAGATGAAGTCGATCCAGCCGCAGCTCGCGGCGCTGAAGGAGCGTTATCCGGACGACCGGGTGAAGCAGCAGCAGGAGATGATGGAGATCTATAAGAAGGAGAAGATCAACCCGATCGCGGGCTGCCTTCCCATCGCGCTGCAGATCCCGGTGTTCTTCTCGCTCTACAAGGTCCTGTTCGTCACCATCGAGATGCGGCATGCGCCGTTCTTCGGCTGGATCAAGGACCTGTCGGCGCCGGATCCGACCAACCTGTTCACCCTGTTCGGCCTGATCCCGTTCGATCCCACCACGATCCCGGTGTTCGGCCACTATCTGTGGCTCGGCATCTGGCCGATCATCATGGGCATCACGATGTGGTTCCAGATGAAGCTCAATCCGACACCGCCGGATCCGACGCAGAAGATGATCTTCGACTGGATGCCCTTGATCTTCACGTTCATGCTGGCCGGCTTCCCGGCAGGCCTGGTGATCTACTGGGCCTGGAACAACCTGCTTTCGGTGGCGCAGCAGAGCTACATCATGCACCGGAACGGGGTGAAGGTGGAATTGTTCGACAACCTCAAGGCCACCTTCGCGCCGAAGAAAGCGACGTAACGACGTCATTGCGAGCGAACCGAAGCAATCCATTTCACCGCTTGCGGAGCAATGGATTGCTTCGTCGCTTCGCTCCTCGCAATGACGGGCGCGAGCGAGACCTTCCCACATGACCGCCGAAACTGATGCGGAGCTGATCGAAGCGGGGCGAAAACTGTTCGCCGGCGACTGGCACTTCATCTGGGCTGCGCCGTCGATCGAGACGCTGCCGCCGATGGCGGGGTTAGAGGTTGCGTTTGCCGGACGTTCCAATGTCGGCAAGTCGAGCCTGATCAACGCGCTCACCGGCCGCAGCACGTTGGCACGCACCTCGCACACGCCGGGACGCACCCAGGAATTGATCTTCTTCGAAGGCCCAGAGAAAGCGGGCTTCCGTCTGGTCGACATGCCCGGCTATGGCTATGCCTCCGCACCCAAGGCCAAGGTCGCGTCCTGGACCGCGCTGATCCATAAATTCCTGCAGGGCCGCGCCACCCTGGCGCGGGTCTATGTCCTGATCGACGCCCGCCATGGCATCAAGGATGTCGATCTCGCCGTCCTGAAGACGCTCGACAAATCGGCCGTCAGCTACCAGGTCGTGCTGACCAAGGCGGACCAGGTGAAGGCCTCCGAGCTTACGACCCGCATCGAAGAGACCGCGGCCGCGCTGGCCAAACACCCGGCCGCCTTTCCGGATATATTGGCGACCTCCTCACGGACCGGCGCCGGCATGCCGGAGCTGCGCGCCGCGATGGTACGCCTGCTCGAGGAGCGCCGCGGATGACCAGCCTGCATCGAATCCTGCTCTTCCTGGCCGGCCTCATGGGCGCTTGTGGCGTGATGCTGGCGGCCGGATCCGCCCATCTCGCCGATGCGACGCGGCTTGCAGCCGCCTCGTCGATGCTGCTGTTTCATGCCAGTGCGGTGCTCGGGGCAATCGCCCTCGTGGGTCGCGGCCTGCTGAACCGCGCGATCGGGAGCGCCTCTGCGGTCGGCTTCGTCATCGCCGCGTCATTGTTCGCCGGCGATCTCTGCCTGCGCCAATATGCCGGCCACGGACTGTTTCCGATGGCCGCGCCGACCGGCGGAACGCTGTTGATCGTGAGCTGGCTGGTGCTGGCGGTAGCGGCGGTATGGCCGAATCGCGATAAGCTGTAACCTCGTGGCCCGGGTGGAGCCAACGGGGCTACAAGTGAGAGACGCGCTTTTCGCGAGCCCGCCAATCAGATAGAACCGCGCCCGACGCCGCTCTCTGGGAATTGCGAGACCCGCTTCATGACCGACACACAGATCAGCCCGCTCGACCAGGCCCGCATCCTGTCCGAGGCGCTGCCGCACATGCAGGAATATGACGATGAAACCATCGTCATCAAATATGGCGGCCATGCCATGGGCGCAGAGGACACCGCCAAGGCCTTTGCGCGCGACATCGTGCTCCTGGAGCAGACCGCGATCAATCCGGTGGTCGTGCATGGCGGCGGGCCGCAGATCGCGACCATGCTCAAGCGCCTCGGCATCCAGTCCGAATTCGCGGCGGGCCTGCGCATCACCGATGCGGCGACGATCGAGATCGTCGAAATGGTGCTGGCCGGCTCCGTCAACAAGCAGCTCGTCGGCTATATCAACGAGGCCGGCGGCAAGGCGGTCGGCCTCTCCGGCAAGGACGGCAACATGGTGAAGGCGTCGAAGACGACGCGCACCATGATCGATCCAGGTTCCAACATCGAGAAGGCGATCGATCTCGGCTTCGTCGGCGAGCCCGAGAAGGTCGACCTGACGCTGCTCAACCAGCTCATCGGCTATGAGCTGATCCCGGTGCTGGCGCCGCTTGCGACATCCAAGGACGGCGGCCAGACGCTGAATATCAATGCCGACACCTTTGCCGGCGCGGTCGCGGGCGCGTTGAAGGCCAAGCGCCTGCTGCTGCTCACCGACGTGCCGGGCGTGCTCGACAAGTCCAAGAAGCTGATCCCGGAATTGTCGGTGAAGGACGCGCGCAAATTGATCGCCGACGGCACCATTTCCGGCGGCATGATCCCGAAGGTCGAGACCTGCATCTATGCCTTGGAGCAGGGCGTGCAGGGCGTCGTCATCATCGACGGCAAGACGCAGCATGCGGTCTTGCTGGAGCTGTTCACCGATCAGGGCACCGGCACGCTGATCCACAAGTGATGGCTGGGGCGGCCACGCACACTGGAGCCGTCATGGCCGGGCCTGTCCCGGCCATCCACGTCCGGTTTGCCGACGGTAGGAAAGGCGTGGATGCCCGGGTCAAGCCTGGGCATGACGAGCTTAAGACAAAGCAATCGCGTCGTTCCGGGCTGGCGCGTCTTCTAATGGCGCTGCCGGCCGCCACGCTCTCGTTGTTGTTTTCCTCCGCGCCGGCGCTGGCCGACCTGAAGCTCTGCAACCGCATGAGTTACGTGGTCGAGGCCGCCATCGGGATCGATGAGAAATCGGCGACCGCGACGCGGGGCTGGTTCCGCATCGACCCCGCCGCCTGCCGCGTGGTGGTGCAGGGCGCGCTTTCCGCCGACCGCGTGCTTCTGAATGCGCGGGCGCTCGGCGTCTACGGCGCCTCGCCGATCCCGCAAAACGGCACCGATACGCTCTGCGTCGCGCAGGACAATTTCGTCATCGCCGCCGCCCGCCAGTGCCGCAGCGGCCAGACGCCGGCGCAATTCACGCAGATAACACCGACCCAGTCCGAGGACGGCAACCTCGTCGCCTATCTCGCCGAAGGCTCGGAATATGACGAGGAGCAGGCACGGCTTGCCGGCATCCAGCGCTTGCTCGTGATCGCCGGCTATGATGCCGCGCCGATCGACGGCGTCGACGGGCCGAAGACGCAAGGAGCGTTGTCGGCGTTCCTCAGGAGCCGCGGCCTCTCCAGCGACGTCGTGCAATCGCCGAATTTCTTCACCACCATGATCGATGCCGTGCAGAAGCCATCCGCGACCGGACTGACCTGGTGCAACGACACGCCGCACAAGATCATGGCGGCGGTGGCGACCGACGACGGCAAGGCCGTCACCAGCCGCGGCTGGTATCGGATCGATCCCGGCAAGTGCCTGCATCCCGACGTCGCCGGCCAGCCGAAGCAGATCTTCTCCTTCGCCGAAGCCGTCGATGCCGAGAACCGCACCATCCGCCTGAAGGACAAGCCGTTGAACTGGGGCGGCGCGACGCAGCTCTGCACCCGCGAGAGCAAGTTCGAGATCGCCGAGCAGGGCGATTGCCCCACGCGTGGCCTTGCCACGGTCGGCTTTGCGCCGGTCGACATGACCAGCGGCGGCAAGACGCTGCGCTTTGCGATGCCGTGATAGAAGTTCGTCTCCCGGCGAAGGCCGGGACGACGTGAGAGAGTGGTGAAAATGTCCCGCGCCTTCGACCATATCGACACCTGGGTGTTCGATCTCGACAACACGCTGTATCCGCATCACGTCAATCTGTGGCAGCAGGTCGATGCGCGGATCGGCGAATTCGTGAGCAACTGGCTCAACGTCACGGCGGAAGAAGCCCGCCGCATCCAGAAGGACTATTATCTGCGCTACGGCACCACCATGCGCGGCATGATGACCGAGCACGGCGTCCGCGCCGATGACTACCTCGCCTATGTCCACCAGATCGATCACTCGCCGCTGGAGCCGAACCCGGCGATGGGCGCTGCGATCGCAAGGCTGCCCGGCCGCAAGCTGATCCTGACCAACGGCTCGACCGACCATGTCGGCGCGGTGCTCGCGCGTCTCGGTATCGGAGACCATTTCGAGGCGGTGTTCGACATCATCGCCGCCGAGCTCGAGCCGAAACCGGCGCCGCAGACCTATCAGCGCTTCCTGGCGCTGCACGACGTCGATCCAGGCAAGGCCGCGATGTTCGAAGACCTCGCGCGCAACCTGGTCGTGCCGCATCAGCTCGGCATGACCACGGTGCTGGTGGTGCCCGACGGGACGCAGGAGGTGGTACGCGAGGACTGGGAGCTCGAGGGCCGCGACGCCGCGCATGTCGACTATGTCACGGACGATCTGACGGGGTTTTTGCAGATGCTGCGCGCCACAGGCTGAAAACGTAGCCCGGATGGAGCCAACGGGGCGCGCATTCGCGCGACCCGTTGGCTTCATCCGGGCTACGGCAGAACCAGCCTTGACTCCGCCGCGCCAAATCCCGAAAAAGCTCCAAATACCCTCCCCGCCGCTCGCCTCAAGGAATCGCCCGATGTCGCTGTCCGCCCTCGAGTCCATCGTCAACGCCGCGTTCGAAGCCCGCGACGGCATTTCGACCTCGACCACGGGCGAGGTGCGCGAGGCCGTGGATTACGCGCTCGAGCTGCTCGACAAGGGCGAGACGCGCGTTGCCGAGCGTGAGACGAGCGGCAAATGGAAGGTCAACCAATGGCTGAAGAAGGCGGTGCTGCTGTCGTTCCGCCTCAACGACATGGGACAGATCCCCGGCGGCCCCGGCAAGGGGTCGTGGTGGGACAAGGTGCCGTCGAAGTTCGATGGCTGGGGCGAGAACCGCTTTCGCGATGCCGGCTTTCGCGCGGTGCCGGGCGCCATCGTCCGCCGCTCCGCCTTCATCGCCCGCAACGTCGTGCTGATGCCCTCCTTCGTCAATCTCGGCGCCTATGTCGATGAAGCAACCATGGTCGACACCTGGTCGACCGTCGGCTCCTGCGCGCAGATCGGCAAGCGCGTGCATATTTCCGGCGGCGTCGGCATCGGCGGCGTGCTCGAGCCGCTGCAGGCCGAGCCCGTGATCATCGAGGACGATTGCTTCATCGGAGCCCGCAGCGAGGTCGCCGAAGGCGTGATCGTGCGTAAGGGCGCGGTGCTCTCGATGGGCGTGTTCCTGGGGGCATCCACCAAGATCGTCGATCGCGAGACCGGCGAGACGTTTGTTGGCGAAGTGCCTGAATATGCCGTCGTCGTGCCCGGCACGCTGCCGCCCAAGCCGATGAAGAACGGCCAGCCGGGCCCGGCGACCGCCTGCGCCGTCATCGTCAAGCGCGTCGACGAGCGCACCCGCGCCAAGACCAGCATCAACGAATTGCTGCGCGACTAAGGACGCTGCTAAGCTCGCTCATGGGGCATGATCGCTTGAAAGGTCAGCTCCATGGCTGAGGCGAGCACCCGACCAGGCCGCTCCCTTCGCGAGATTCCGGCAGGTATCTGGGCGCTCGGTTTCGTCTCGATGCTGATGGACATCTCTTCGGAGATGATTCATGCGCTGCTGCCGGTCTATCTGGTGACGGTGCTCGGCACCTCGATGGTGACGGTCGGCGTCATCGAAGGCATCGCCGAGGCGACGGCCTCGATCACCAGGATATTTTCCGGCGCGATTTCCGATTGGCTCGGCAAGCGAAAATGGCTGGCGGCGCTCGGCTATGGCCTTGCAGCGCTGACCAAGCCGATCTTTCCGCTGGCGCCGACGGTCGGCTGGCTGATGGCCGCGCGCTTCATCGACCGGATCGGAAAAGGCATTCGCGGCGCTCCGCGCGACGCGCTGGTGGCGGACATTGCTCCGGCGCATCTGCGCGGCGCCAGCATTGGCCTGCGGCAATCGCTGGATACGGTTGGCGCCTTCATCGGACCATTGATCGCCATCGGCCTGATGTGGCTGACTTCAGACCATTTCAAGGCTGTGTTCTGGTTTGCAGTCATTCCCGGCTTGCTGTCGTTCGCCCTTATCGCGTTTGCGGTGCGTGAACCCGCGCGGGCGAAAGGGTTGCGCGAGGTGCGCAATCCAATCAGCCTCAGCGAAATCAGAAATCTGGGCGCGGCCTATTGGTGGGTGGTGGCGATTGCGAGCGTGTTCACGCTGGCTCGCTTCAGCGAGGCGTTTCTGATCCTCCGCGCGCAGAATGTTGGCCTGCCGGTTACGCTCGCACCGGCCGTGCTGGTCCTGATGAATGTCGTCTACGCCGGCGCGGCATATCCGGCCGGCGTGGTGTCCGATCGCATGGACCGCACAACCGTGCTGGCGTTCGGCATCGTGCTTTTGATCGTCGCCGATCTTTTGCTCGCGCTTCTGCCCAGCATGACCGGTGTCGCGCTGGGCATCGCGCTGTGGGGACTGCATATGGGCTTCACGCAAGGGCTGTTGGCAGCGCTTGTCGCGGATACCTCGCCCGCCGAGCTGCGGGGCACAGCTTACGGCTTTTTCAACCTGGTCTGCGGGATCGCGATGCTTGCGGCCAGCGTGATCGCGGGGGCGTTATGGGACAGTGCCGGACCGCGAGTTACGTTCTTCGCGGGTGCCGTCTTTGCGCTGGTTGCACTGGCAGGTCTAGTCAGCGTGCGGGGCCGCGCCACGTCAAAAGCAAGCTGATCGGCTGCGTCGCAGAGCCGCAACACGAAGTCGGGAGCATGCCGCGCAAGGCTGGCCCGCCGCCGCGGTGGCGTGTTAAGTCCGTACGCATGACCGATGCCATTTCCATCACGCGCGACCTTGTCCGCTGCCCTTCCGTCACGCCGGCCGACGCCGGCGCGCTCGGCGTGCTTGAGAACATCCTGAAAGCCGCCGGCTTCGAGGTGCACCGGGTCACCTTCAGCGAGCCCGGCACCGCCGACATCGACAATCTCTATGCGCGCATCGGCGATCAGGCGCCGCACATCACCTTTGCCGGCCATACTGACGTGGTACCGCCGGGCGACGAGTCCGCCTGGACGCATGGCCCGTTCTCCGGCGAGGTGAAGGACGGCTTTCTCTACGGCCGCGGCGCCGTCGACATGAAGGGCGGCATCGCCTGCAGCGTCGCTGCTGTGCTTGAATATCTCAAGGACCATGGCGGCAAGCCGCGAGAGGACGGTCGAGGGTCGATCTCGTTCCTGATCACGGGCGACGAGGAAGACGTTTCCATCAACGGCACGATCAAGCTGTTGAAGTGGGCGGCAGAGCGCGGCGAAAGGTTCGATCACTGCGTGCTCGGCGAGCCCTCCAATGTCGAGGTGCTCGGCGACACCATCAAGGTCGGCCGCCGCGGCTCGCAATCCGGCACGCTTTATGTCGAGGGCGTGCAGGGCCATGTCGCCTATCCGCACCGCGCCTCCAATCCGGTGCCCGATATTTCGCGATTGATCGTCGCACTGAGCGACGAGCCGCTCGACCATGGCAGCGCGCAATTCCAGGCGTCCAACCTCGAATTCACCTCCGTCGACGTCGGCAATGCCGCGAGCAACGTCATCGCCGGCCAGGCGCGGGCGAAATTCAACATCCGCTACAACGACAACCACACCCAGGAGAGCCTGCGTAAGCTGGTGGAGGAACGCCTGACCAAGGCCTGCGGCAACCGCATCCGCGCCCGCATCGTCTGGGAGCCGTCGAACTCGAACGTGTTCGTAACCAAGCCCGGCCCGTTCACCGACCTTGCGGTGGCAGCGATCGAGGCGGTGACCGGACGCAAGCCGGAGCTCTCGACCTCGGGCGGCACGTCGGATGCGCGCTTCATCTCGAGCTGTTGCCCGGTGATCGAGTTCGGCCTGGTCGGCCAGACCATGCACCAGATCGACGAACGAGCGCCGATCGCCGATTTGGAAAAACTGACGCAAGTCTATCGCGGCGTGCTGGACAGGTATTTTGCCTAGTCTCCAGGACTGAGGCGTTTGCTCCGCCGTCGCCACTCACTCCGCCATCATGGCCGGGCTAGTCCCGGCCATCCACGCTTCTCCGCTTGGGGTTAAGTATCCGTCGTCATGCCCGGCCTTGTGCCGGGTATCCACGCCCTTCGCCCACCCTCCCACAAGGAAGGCGTGGATGGCCGGGACAAGCCCGGCCATGACGGCGGAGAGGGCCGAGGTCTAATACTCCACCCGCACGAGATACAGGCCCTCCGGCGGTGCCACCGGCCCGCAGGCGGCGCGGTTGCGGGCGGCAAGGGCTGCGGCGAGATCGTCGGCGGTCCAGCGGCCTTCGCCGACCCAGACCAGCGAGCCGACCAGCGAGCGCACCTGGCTATGCAGGAACGAGCGCGCCGAGGTGACGATACTGACCGCATCGCCGTTGCGCGTGACATCAAGCTGGTCGAGCGTTTTCACCGGCGATTTCGCCTGGCATTCGGTGTCGCGGAAGGTCGTGAAGTCATGCTTACCGATCAGGCGCTGCGCGGCTTCATGCATCGCGTCCGTATCGAGATGGCGTGGCACGCGCCAGACGCGGCCGATGTCGAGCGCAAGGTTCGCGCGCGTGTTCCTGATGCGATAGAGGTAATGGCGCTTCTTTGCGGAGAAGCGCGCCTGGAAATCATCCGGTACGATCTCGGCCCCGAGCACCGCGATCGGATTTGGACGCAGATGCGCGTTCAGGCCGTCGCGCAGGCGGTCCGGCGGAAACGGCTTTGCGATGTCGCAATGCGCGACCTGTCCGAGCGCGTGCACGCCGGCATCGGTGCGGCCGGAACCGTGGACGCGCACATCCTCGCCACACATCGCCTTCACCGCGGTCTCCAGCGCGCCCTGCACGCTCGGCGCATTGTCCTGGATCTGCCAGCCGCAGAACGGCGTGCCGTCATATTCGATGGTGAGCTTGTAGCGGGGCATGACCTATGTGAACCGCGCGCCGGCCTTCAGCGGCGTGCCGCGCAGGAAGTCGATCGACTTCATCCGTGCCTTGCCTTCGCGCTGCAGCTCGAGGACACGGATGGCGCCCTCCCCGCAGGCGATCGCGAGGTTGTCATCGAGCACGGTGCCCGGCGTGCCCGAGCCGCTCGCGAGCTCGCAGCGGAGAATCTTGATGCGCACCGATTCGCCGTCGTGTGGCAATTCGGCCCAAGCGCCTGGGAATGGCGACAGGCCGTGGACATGCCGCAGCACGTCGTGCGCAGGTCTGTTCCAGTCGATCCGCGCCTCGGCCTTCTCGATCTTGGCGGCGTAGGTGACGCCGTCCTCACTCTGCTTGGTCAGTTGCAGCCCGCCGCGTTCCAGCGCGGCCATCGCCCGCACCATCAGGTCGGCGCCGAGCGGCGCCAGCGCATCGTGCAGATCGGCCGCCGTCATCCGGTCGGTGATCGCAAGCCGCTCGGCCATCGCGATATCGCCGGTGTCGAGACCGACATCCATCTTCATCACCATCACGCCGGTTTCGGCATCGCCGGCCATGATCGCGCGGTTGATCGGCGCGGCGCCGCGCCAGCGCGGCAGAAGCGAAGCGTGCAGGTTGTAGCAACCAAGCCTCGGCGCATCGAGGATCGCCTGCGGCAGGATCATTCCATAGGCAACCACGACCGCCGCATCGGCCTGATGCGCGCGGAATTCTTCCAGCGCTTGCGGCGTCTTCAGCGTCTTCGGCGTTAGCACGGGAATGCCGTTTCGCCGTGCCTCCTGCTCGACCGGCGTCGGTTGCAGTTGCAGGCCGCGCCGCCCGCCCGGCTTCGGCGCGCGGGTATAGACGGCGGCGATCTCGTGGCCGTGCGCGACCAGTTCGAGCAGCGTCGGCACGGCGAAATCGGGCGTACCCATGAAGATCAGGCGGAGCGGCATGGGGCGGGTTACCTCGGCTGAAAGTAGAGTACCCGTCATGGCCCGGCTTGTCCCGGCCATCCACGGCTGCAGAGAACGTGGATGCCCGGGTCAAGCCCGGGCATGACGGCGAAAATAGTGCCGACCTTACTCCACCGCGCGCTTGGCGGCCTTGGCGAACTTCTTCAGCACGCGGTCGCGTTTCAGCTTCGACAGATAGTCCACGAACAGGATGCCGTTCAAATGGTCGATCTCGTGTTGGATGCAGGTGGCGTAGAGGCCCTCGGCATCCTCTTCATGCACCTTGCCGTCGATGTCGGTGAAGCGCACGCGCACCCGCGCCGGCCGCTCGACCTCCTCGTAATATTCGGGGATCGACAGACAGCCCTCTTCGTAGACCGACTTCTCCTCGGACGCCGAGATGATCTCCGGATTGATGAAGACGCGCGGCTTCGGCGTGGTCTCGCCGTTCTCGTCCTTTTTCGCGAGATCCATGGTGACCAGCCGCAGCGGCTGCGCGACCTGGATCGCGGCCAGCCCGATGCCGGGCGCCTCGTACATGGTCTCGAACATGTCGTCGACCAGCTTGCGGATCTCAGGCGTGATCTTTTCGACGCGTTTGGAAACGAGCCGCAACTGCCTGTCCGGCAGGATGATGATTTCTCTTAGGGCCATGGCGGGCGATTTAAGCGCTTGATATGCCGGGGTCAATGCGATCCGGAACCGGTTAAGACCGCCTTAACCATGATTCTTCAGCCATTCTTAACCATGAAACTTCACGGCTTGTTAACCATAAATGTTCCACTTTCGTTCGCGCCCGCCAGCGAATCGGCTATAGCGCTTCTATGAACGAGATTCTCTTCATGGTCGGCGACTGGCCGGTCCGCATCGCCGACGCGCTGGTTGCGTTCGGTGTGCTCGTGCTCGTCCTGCTGCTGACGATCGCCATCGTGATAGCGCGGTCCTCCCGGCGCGGCGCAGAACTAGCTGTCGCGCAGACCATCCGCGCCGATGAGCTGGAAGAGCGGCTCAGCGAGGTGCTGCGCGCCCAGAGCGAGGCGAGCGGCCGGGTCGATGCGATGACGCAGGCGCTTGCCGGCCGCCAGACCGAGATGGCGCGCGCCGTCAACGAGCGCCTGGATTCGGTCACCCATCGCGTCGGCCAGTCCATGGAACAGACCACGCGCCACACCATGGACAGCCTGCGCCATCTGCATGAGCGGCTCGGCATCATCGACAACGCGCACAAGAACCTCACCGACCTGACGACGCAGGTGACGACGCTGCGCGACGTGCTCGCCAACAAGCAGTCGCGCGGTGCCTTCGGCCAGGCGCGGATGGAAGCGATCGTCCAGGACGGACTGCCGAAGGATTCCTACGAATTCCAGTTCACCCTCTCGAGCGGCAAGCGGCCGGACTGCGTGGTGTTCCTGCCCGACCAGCGCCCGCTCTGCATCGACGCGAAATTCCCGCTGGAGGCGATGACCGCCCTGCACGATGCGCGCAGCGACGAGGAACGCAAGATTGCCAGCCAGCGCCTGCGCAACGACGTGATGAAGCACGTCAGCGACATCGCGGAGAAATACCTGATCGCCGGCGAGACCCAGGATACCGCGCTGATGTTCGTGCCGTCCGAATCGGTCTATGCCGAGATCCATGACGGTTTCGACGATGTGATCCAGAAGGCCTACCGCGCCCGCGTGGTGCTGGTGTCGCCCTCGCTGTTGATGCTCGCGATCCAGGTGATGCAGCAGATCATGAAGGACGCGCGGATGCGCGATGCAGCCGACCAGATCCGCACCGAGGTGATCAAGCTCGGCGACGATCTGTCGCGGCTGCGCGACCGCGTGCTCAAGCTGCAGAACCATTTCTCGCAGGTGAACGAGGACGTGCGCCAGATCCTGGTTTCCGCCGACAAGATCGAGAAGCGCGCCGGCCGGATCGAGGAGCTCGATTTCAGCAAATCGGACGCCCCGGTGGAACTGCCGCGGATCGTGCCGAGCGGCCGGCCCGAATTGTTCCCCGCCCCGCCCAAGCTGCAGGCGGGCGAGTAGGACAGGGGCAGATTTTCCCATCGAATCTGCTAACAGGGCTGCATGACCGCGCCTGAAGCGACAGCCGCCGCGACCGAGAAAGCCGAGCCTGCCGCCACCTCCTGGCGCGACAGCCTTGCCGTCTATCTGCAGCCGCGCGTCCTGATCGTGCTGGTGCTGGGCTTCTCGTCAGGCCTGCCGCTGGCGCTGTCCGGGTCGACGCTGCAGGTGTGGATGCGCGAGGTCGGCGTCGATCTCGGCACTATCGGCCTGCTCGCGCTGGTCGGCACGCCCTACACATTGAAATTCCTCTGGGCGCCGCTGGTCGATGCGCTGCATGTGCCGTTCTTCACCCGACATTTCGGACGCCGCCGCGGCTGGCTATTGTTCTCGCAACTGTTGCTGATCACCACCATCCTGCTGCTCGCGATCGCCGATCCCGCACATTCACCCTGGTTCGCCGCCTTTGCCGCGCTGCTGGTCGCCACCACCTCCTCGACACAGGACATCGTCGTCGATGCCTTCCGCGTCGAGAGCCTGCCCGAGAGCGAGCAGGCCGCCGGCATGGCGTCCTATGTCGCCGCCTATCGCATCGGCATGCTGGTCTCGACCGCGGGCGCGCTGTTCATCGTCAGCGGCTTTGAGGGCGAGGGCCTGGTGCGCTCGTCGGCATGGATGTGGGGTTATGTGGTGATGGCCGCCCTCGTCGTGATCGGCATGATCACCGCGCTGGTTGCAACCGAACCGGCGCAGTCGAAGGACGCCGAAGCGGCCACGGCCGCGGAAACAGCGTTCTCGCGCGTGATCCGCGCGGCGGTCGGCGCCTTCTCCGAGTTCCTGAGCCGGCGCGATGCCATTGCGGCGCTTGCCTTCGTGGTGCTGTTCAAGTTCACCGATGCGTTCTCTGGCACGATGACGGCGCCGTTCGTGATCGATATCGGCTTCAGCAAGGTCGACTACGCCGCGATCGTCAAAGGCGTGGGATTGGCCGCGACCCTGATCGGCGGCTTTGCCGGCGGCTTCGTGGCGCGACGCTATTCGCTGGCAACCAGCCTGTGGATCGGCGGCATCGTGCAGGCGCTCGCCAACCTCTCCTTCTCCTGGCTCGCGCTGGTCGGCGTCAACCAGTGGGCGCTCGCGCTCGCGATCACCTGCGAGAACTTCACCAGCGCGATCGGCACCGTGATCTTCGTCGCCTATCTCTCGGCCCTGTGCCGCAATCCCCTGCACACGGCGACGCAATATGCACTGCTCACCGCGCTCGCCGCTGTGGGGCGCACCTATCTCTCGTCAGGCGCTGGTTTCGTAGCCAAAGCGACAGGCTGGCCGGTGTTCTTCGCGATCTGCGTGCTGGTCGCGATCCCGAGCCTGATCCTGCTCGCCTGGCTGCAGCGCCGCGGGCATTTCGACGAGCTCGGGCCGGTGAAGGTTTAGAACGTAGCCCGGATGGAGCGCAGCGAAATCCGGGACAGTCGAGTGA
>NZ_PSRR01000020.1 GCF_004296405.1 Bradyrhizobium sp. Leo170 | reverse complement strand
CGGCTTCTTCGGACCGAAGCGACACCGGCACGAACGGCGCGCGCAAGAGCGAGGTGCGACCGTGGTGATAGCCTCCGAGCATCACATTCTGCAGAACCGTTAGCGATTTCATCAGCGCCAGATTCTGGAAGGTGCGAGCGATGCCGAGTTTCGCGATGTCCTTGGACCGATAGCGTGTGATGTCAGTCCCGTCGAAGGTGATCCTGCCGTCCGTCGGATCGTAGAGCCGGCTGACGCAGTTGAACAAACTGGTCTTGCCGGCGCCATTGGGGCCGATCAGGCCGCAGATGACGTCCCGCCCGACCTGGAACGATAGCGCATTGATCGCAACGAGGCCGCCGAACCTGAGCGACAGATTGTCCACCGCCAGCTTCGGCGGCGCCGTCGCAGCCGGCGCCTTCCGCGGGGACAGATGAGCCGTTGAGCCGTTCATGTGATCTTCGTCCCCACGGTGAGGGCTAAAGAGAGTTGCCTCGACAATCCCGGGCGTTACAGGCCGAGTGCAGCTTCAGCCTGTTTGGCGACGACTGTCATGTCCGAGCCGGGCGCCGCGCTCGCCAGCGCCTTGGTCCAGATCGCGGCCACCGTGCGCGAGAGCTGGGCATCGGATCCCATCGCGTCGAACAGCGACATTGCCACGCGGACATCCTTCTCCATCAAAGCGAGTGCGAAGCCGAACTGGAAGGTGCGGTCGATGACCGCCTTCTGCCAGACATGGGTGGTCTGAAAGCTCTGGCCGGACGACGCATCGATCGCTTTGAGCATCGTCGTCGGATCAAGGCCGAACTTGGCGCCGACCGCAAAGACTTCGCTGGTGGCGGCGAAGGCCGTGGCGGCGAGCAAGTTGTTCAGCGCTTTGACCGCGTGGCCCGATCCGACCTTGCCGACCAGGAAGACCTTGGCGCCCATCTTCTGCAGCACCGGCAGCGCCCGATCGAAATCAGCCTGCGCACCTCCGACCATGATCGCCAGGCTTGCGGCTTCCGCCCCTTTGACGCCGCCGGAGACCGGCGCGTCGATGAAGTGGACGCCCTTCTTGGCGGCGATCTCCGCGTTCGCGACCGAATTGGTCGGCGCGGACGAGCTCATGTCGATCACCATGGAGCCGGCGGGCAGATAATCGAGCAGGCCCTTGCCGCCATCGGCGCCGTGCAGCACCTGGTCGACGATCGCGCTTGTCGGCAGCATGAGGATCACTGCATCAGCCGAGCTCATGCCGCTCACACCGTCGACGATCCGGCCGCCGCTTGCCTTTGCGGCCTCGGCCGCACGGGCCGCATCGGTATCGTAGACGAGAATGTCCGCAATCCCCTTCAGATGCTTCACCATCTGGCTGCCCATGGCGCCCAGCCCGATGAATCCGATGGTCTTGAATGTGTTGTTGGTCATGGACGTTGTCTCCTCGTTACGACGTGTCATTGCGACTTGGCTGGCGGCTCGTAGAGCGGCGTCTTGCCCTCGTAATTGAGGACAGGACCGACCGGCACGAACTTCACGCCGTCGAACTGGGATATCTGCACGGACTCGATCGGGTAGCCGTCTTCGGCACCATTGGTGTTCAGCGTGATGCCGTCGAGCATCAGCGGCTCCTTCTGGTTCTTCATGCTGCGGGCTGCCTTCATGAAGGCCTCGCGGGTCGGCTGCTCCATCCGCTCGAACAGCCCCTTGGTCGCGTGGCAGGCGTACCAGCCGGCCGCCGCGTTTTGGTCGGCGGGATTGAGCGAGCCGCCATATTGCTTGAGCTTGGCGACGTAGAGCTTCATGTCTTCGTCGTTGGCATAGGCCGGGTTGGTCTGGTCCTTCATCCACTGGCCGCTGTAGACGCCCTTGGCGGTCTCGACGCCGGCCGGCTCGAACACGCCACCGATGCTCGATCCGACACCCCAGATGATGTGCACCGGCCTCCAGTTGATCGCCGCCATCTGCTTGAGAGCCTGCACGACGAATTTTGGCGTGGTGGCGTCGACGAACAGATCGGCGCCCGAAGCGGCAAGTCGGCTGATCTTCGCGTTGATCGTCGGTTCGCTATAGGTGTGTTCTTCGCGAGCGACGATGTTGAGGCCAAGCTCCTTGGCCGACTTCAGGAACGCATCGGCAAAGAACGGACCGCCGCTGTCATCGTTGAGCAGCGCGATCTTGGCGTCCGGGAATTTCTGCTTGATGAACGCCGCGTAGATGGCGGCTTCGGTGTTATAGGCGAGCCACGCGGCCATGGTCCAAGGGTTCTTTTCGACCTCGGACTTTGCGCCGAACATCGGGCCGCCCGTTGCGATGAACATCTGCGGCACATGCTCGGCATTATAGTACGGCCGCGATCCAAGATTGGCGCCGGTGCCGACATTGCCGACGACCGCGAACACCTTGGACTGGCTCACCAGCCGACGCGCGTTCTGCACCGCACGCGCGGGCTCCATCGCATCATCCAAGATCTCAAGCCGAATCTTGCGCGTCTTGCCGTCGCCGAACTTGACGCCGCCTTGCTCAGCATTGAGGTAATTGAAGCACGCTTCCGTGCCGCGGGCGATCGCGCCGTAACCCGCATTCGGGCCGGACAATGCGGCCGAGATGCCGATCACAATTTCAGTGTCAGTAATGCCATTCTCTGCGTGCGCCGGTGTGACGATGGTGGCTGCACCCACCCCCAACGCTAACGACAACAGACAACCCCACGCATCGCGTGGCCGCGCGTGCGACATCGTCTTCCTCCCTGATATTTTTTGGATGCTGCGCACCCTTAGCGCGAATTAAGACACGAAGTATTTTTTGGATCAAGATATATATATTTATAAAGCGCCTAAGGATATTGCGCTGCGACGTGATCCGGACGCGCCGATCCGACGAAGGTCATTTGTTCGGGCGTCAGCATCTTCTTCAGTCGCGACTGAGGAACGTCAGCGATGACACTCCTATCGTGCGGCGGGACCGCAGTCGTCGTAATCAGAGGAACTTTATTCGACTCCGTTGGCGATGGCGATCCGCAGACACATCAATTACGACCTGACCGCATCGACCACGTGCCACTGCAGCAACGAGTATGGCGGATCGGAATCCGGATGATGCTCGAACACGCCTTTAGCATCCGCTCCGATCAAGACTTCCTGCAGGGGATCACCTAGCACGTTGCCCACCATGCGGACGCCGCCGGCCTGCGGAATCTCCACGAGCACGACGAGGTACGGACCATGCTGGTTGAGCGCCGCATGCGAAGGATGCCACACACGCTCCCAACTGAAGATACGGCCGCGCGGCTCGACCTCGACCCACTCGGGATCGAAGGCGTGGCAGCGATGACAAATCCATTCCGGTCCGAATTGCCAGGTTTGGCAATGGCTGCAGCGCTGCACCAGAAGCCGGTTTTGCCGCAAGCCTGCCCAGTAAGGCGCCGACAAGCCATCGGGCTCGGCCACCGGAATCGGCAGGCCTTTCGGAAGATAGGTCGCGCTTGCGCTGCTGCTCATAACGTTGCACTCGAGCCGAGAAGAAGATTGCTGACCGGCGTCACCATCGGGCCACCGATGACCATTGCCACATCATTCCGTGCGACCTGGTTTGACGATGTGCCGCGCACCTGGCGCACGGCCTCGAGCACAAGCCCGAAACCATGCATGTAGCATTCGGCGAGATTGCCGCCGCTGGTGTTGAGCGGCAGCCGGCCGGAGGGCGCGATCAGGTTCTCGAGGGTGAAAAAGTCGTTCGCCTCCTCCGGCCTGAAGAAGCCATGCTCCGCCAATGCCATCACGACCCCGCCGGTGAAGTTCTCGTAGCTCTGGACCACGCCGATATCGGATGGGCCGAGGCCAGCCATCCGGTAAAGGTCGAGCGCCACCGTATCGAAGCTGGCACTGGCATAGAGCGGCGAATTGTGCGGAATCGCACCCGTGCGATGCCCCGATCCGACGGCTGCACCGAGCACGTAGACCGGCTTCTGGCGGAAGTCCTTCGCGCGCTCCTCGGGCACGAGCACGAGCGCCGCCGCACCGTCATTCTCCATGCAGCAATCGTAGAGATGAAAGGGCTCCACGATCCAGCGCGAAGCATCGTATTTCGCCGGATCAAGCGGCTTGCCATGCATGACCGCGCGCGGGTTCGCCTGCGCATGGTGATAGGACGCCAGCGCAATCGCGCGAAGGGCTTCCTGCCGCACGCCATGGTCATGCATAAAGCGGCGCACCCGCATGGCGAAGCGCTGCGGCGGCGCGAGCACGCCATACGGCATCAGGTAGGCTTTCTCGCCCGAGATGTTATCGATGCCCGTGGTCTGCCCGAAGCGGCCGTACTGGCCCTGCGCCAGCGATCGGAACACGACCACGCAATCGGCGAGACCGGCCACGATCGAAGCCGCCGCATTCGCCACCGCCGCGCAGCACCCTCCACCGCCTCCGCCCCACTGCATCGTCGCAGTGCGCAGCCTATGCGTGCCGAGCGCGGCGGCAAGCCGCGACGCATCGCTGCGGTCGTCGCTGTACGAGGCGAAGCCGTCGATGTCGCGCGGATCGAGCCTGGCATCATTGCAGGCGGCGAGGATCGCCTTCAGCGCGAGCTTGAATTCCGCGTCCGGCGAGGCGCCGTGCCGATAATACTCGGTCTCGCCGATCCCGATGACGGCAACGCGGCCCCTGAGCGTACGATCGCTCCGCCCGCTCATGCCCGCTTGTCCGCCGACGCCGGCTGGCGACGAGCGCCAAGCCCGCCCTCTTCCGCAAGGCGTGCCAGCCGCGCGTCGTCGTAGCCGAGCACCTCGCGCAGAACTTCCTCCGTGTGCTGGCCCACGGCCGGCGCAACGACGGGATCCACGACCGGGGTTTCAGAATATCGGATCGGCAGGCTCACATTCGGCACCCATCCGACCGTGGGATGCGGGATGCGTGTCACGATCGCACGCTCCCGCGCTTCCGGAGAACGAATGGCCTCGCCGATGCTGCGCACCTGCCCGCAGGGCACGCCCGCCGCCCGCATCCGCGATTGCCAGTACGACCATGGCTGCTGCGCGAACGCTTCACCAAGGATCGCGAACAATTCGTCGCGCCGGCGGATGCGTTCGGGGCCGGTCGCGTAGATTTCGGCCGTGGCCATGTCGGCGCGGCCGATCACCTGCGCCATCAGCCGCTGAAAGATCTTGTCGTTGCCGCAGTTGATATAGAAGGAGCGGTCTTGCGCCTGGAACACGCCCGACGGGCAGGTATCGGGAGACGTGTTGCCGTGCCGCTGTGTATCAGCGCCGCTGAACAGATGTTGCAGCGTGGCGTAACCCGTCATCAGCACCGCGGTGTCGAACAGGGACACCTCGATAGCTTGCCCGACACCGCTGCGCTGGCGCGCGACCACCGCGCCGAGGATCGCATTGGAGGCCATCATCGCCGTAGAGATATCCATGACCGGCGACAAGGCGCGCACGCCTTCGCGATCGGCATAGCCGTTCATGGACACGAACCCGCTCTCGACCTGCGCGATCGGATCGAAACCGAGCCGATCGGCAAAGGCGCCGTCCCGGCCATAGGCCGACACCGAACAATAGATGATGTCAGGTTTGATTCTGCGGCAATTGTCGTAGTCGAGGCCCAGTCGCTTCATCACGCCGGTCGAGAAATTCTCGACGACGACGTCCGCCGTGGCAATCAGTTCACGCACAACCTTGAGGCCTTCCGCCGACTTCAGGTCGACCGCGACGCTGCGCTTGTTGCGGTTGGTCCAGAGAAACGGAGCGCCGTGCCTGAGATCGGGATGCAAGGGCGGATAACGGCGAAGATCGTCGCCCTTCTCCGGCGCCTCGATCTTGATGACCTCCGCGCCCATGTCGGCGAGAATCATCGTGGCGAGGGGACCGGCGATGAAGTGCGAGAAATCGATCACCCGAATTCCATCCAGCGCTTTTGGCGCATCGGAGCGACGAGGCGCATGTTCCGGAAATTCCGCTTCCAGCTGATCCAGCATCTTTCACCCCTATCGGTTTGTCGTTCAGATATCCGAGATCGGCGCCGCCTTCCGTGAATGCCCGCGGCCGCTGCAGATGGTCCGTCAGTTGTTCCTTGCCTGCTGGAGCAGCGAACATCCGCCTTCATCGAGCGGCCGAAACGCTTCGGGCCCGGTGAGCACGCCGACCTGCTCCAGGAGATCCCATTTGCTCTTCGATGCTGTGGGCGATTTGACGCGGAAGATGTACATGTTGTGGATGGCGCGCCCGTCCGGACGGACGACGACGGGCCCGAACAGATCGTCGTCGATCGGCTCGCGCTTCATCTCCTGGATGATCGCCTGGGCGTCATTCGTTCCTGCAGCCAGAGCTGCATTCAAATAGGCGCGTATGGACGAGTAGACGCCGGCGTGGAATGCGGTGGGCGAATGCCCGTGCTGCCGTTCGCCGAACCGGGCCGACCAGGCCCGACTGGCATCGTTCAGATCCCAATAGAACGGCTGGGTGATGATGAGCCCCTGCGCCACCGAAAGGCCGCTCGACTCGACGTCATTCGTCGTGGTGAGCAGCGCCGCGAAGGTACGCCCGTTCTGCTTCAGCCCGAACTCCGACGACTGCTTGATCAGATTGATCGTGTCGCCACCGGCGGTGGCGAAGGAGATCACCTCGGCGCCGGAGCCATCCGCCTGCAGAATGAAGGACGCATAATCGGCGTTGTCGATGGGAACATTGACGGAGCCGACGACGGTGCCGCCGCCCGACTTGATCACCGACGTTCCATCGCGAACCATGGATTTGCCAAGCGCATTGTCGGTCGCGATGAAATACCATTTCTTGCCGCCGTGATGCACAAGGTAGTCGCCGATGGTGTGCGCGGCGGCCCAACTGTCGAAGGTCCACTGGATCGTGTTGGGCGAACAATATTGTCCGGTAAGATCGGACGAAGCGGCGCTTGACGCGATCAGCGCCGCCCTGGTGCCGCGGACGACCTCGTTCACGGCGAGGCCCACGGCCGAGTTCGGCACGTCGGCAACCGCGTCCACCTTGTCCTGATCGATCCATCGCCGAGCGATACCGGCGCCGACGTCGGCCTTGTTCTGGTGATCCGCCGAAACGATCTCGACCTTGAAGTCGGGATGCTGCTTCATGAAATCCTCGGCAGCCATTTTCGCAGCCGTCACCGATCCTGGGCCGGCGTTGTCGGAGTAAGGACCGGAGGCATCGTTGAGGACGCCGATCTTCATCGACCGCGGCGTCTGCGCCGACGCGCTCCAGGAAACGCAGAGCGCGAGGAGGGACAGTCCCAGGGAATACGGCAGGCTTCTCATGTCATGTACCAATTTCTGATTGTCGTAACGTACGCTCAAAGATCCAGGACGAGCGTCGATGATTTGGAGCCGGAGCAGCAGATCATGATTGTCTTGTTTGCCGCTCGCTCCTCGTTGCTGAGAAACTGATCGCGGTGATCCGGAATCCCCTCGATGACGCGGGTCTCGCAGGTGCCGCAGACACCTTCAGAACAGGCATAGTTCGCCGTTATTCCCGCATCCAGCAGCGCCTGCAGGATCGTCTGTCCCGACTGAACAGTGATCGTTAGTCCGCTCCGCGCGAGCCTGACCTCGAACCCGCCCTCGACGGCCGGCTTTTCCTTCGCCTTGAAGTATTCGACATGAACCTGGCCGGCTGGCCTGTCAGCTGTTGCCGCTTCGAACGCCTCGAGCATCGACACCGGGCCGCAGCAATACAGATGCGCGTCCGCCGGCGCGTTTTTGACGATCTCGGCGAGGTCGAGCATGCACCCCGCCGGCTCCTGGTCGAAATTCACGTGAAGGTTGCGATGAATGTCGGGTCGCAGCGCATGCAGTTCATCGATGAATGCCGCAGCGGAACGCGTCCTTGCTGCATAGAACAACTTCCAGGAGCGACCGAGTGTCTGGAGCCGGCGGATCATCGACAGCAGCGGCGTGATTCCGATGCCGCCTGCGATCAGCACCGAATGCGTCGCATTCTCCTCAAGGACGAAGTTGTTCCTCGGGTGCGAGATCGTGATGATGTCTCCCGCCCGGACGGTGTCATGGATGAAACTGGAGCCGCCCCGACTTGCGGCGTCCTTGTTGACGGCAACGACATAGCGGTGTCGCTCGCGAGAATCGTTGACGAGCGAATAGCTGCGGATCATTCCGTTGGCGAGATGGAGATCGATGTGGGAGCCGGCCGTGAACGCAATGAGATCGTCGCCGCCTGGAGCGACCAATGCGTATGAATTGATGCGCTCGGCCTCGTAGCTGATCCGTTTGACGCGGACTTGCATCATGTTCTCGGCCATCGGCTTCGATTGTCCTCCGGAGGCAATGGAGGCAGCGCCATCGAGCGCCGGCTCCTCCCATGCCCGATCGTCGATCTTCGCGAGAGCGGACGCGCTCACAGCTTGTATCCGAAATCGGCGCCCAACTTCGCCCGCATGAACGGCGCGCCGACATCCGCCCAGGAGTCCTCTGGCGGAAGCTGCAGGGATACCGCGCGCACCATGAACACATCCGGATCGGTCACGCCCTTTGGCTTGATGCCATGATCGCGATAGGCGCCGAGCGCTTCGAGCAGGAAGCGCCGCGTCATCGCAATGCCGGTGTCGCTGGAGCAGAGGTTCTCCTTGGTGCGGTCGTAGATCGGCGAAACACCGCTTTGACAAGCGCCGTCCTGCACCCACAGCCCGGGCAGCCCCGAGAACCAGGTGGTCTGCTGCGCCTCGTAGTCGAACTGGAAGCCGTTTTGCGGATTGTATTTGGTCCAGTATCCGGCGTAGGGAACGGTGACGGGGTGCTGGACCAGCGCATGGCGACTGGCGTGCCCGCTCTCCCGGCCGTTGTGCCCCTCCGCGAAAATCTGACGGGTCTTGGGCAGCAATGGCTCCGAGGGGTGATACGAGAACATGATGCAGAGCGTGTTCTCGTCATCGATCGGGACCCAGGCATGACCGCTCAGATCCGGAAACGGAGACAGCGGTGGAACGAGCGTATAGAACGGCATCACGAACTGATTGACGCGCCAGTACAGCGTGTTGGCGTCGTAGTTCCGGCGGGCGGCGATGCTCATTCCGAAATCCTGCTTGATGCATTCGAACGTCGGACGGAGATCGCGCTTCTGAATCCATGCGCTGGTGGTGCCCTGCGAATCGAGCCGGCCATGGAGCAACGGCGCGTGAGCTGAATCGATCTCGCCTTCGAGCGCCTGCAGCCAATTGCATTCCTGGACCCGCACCGAGATGTGCACCTGGTCCGCCGGCACCAGATTCCACTCCACGTTCGGAAGCTGCGGAGGATTCGCAGCATCTGGACCCATATAGGTCCAAAGCATTCCGTTCCGCTCCCGACAGGGATAGGCCTTGATCCGCACGCGCTCTTTCAGCCGGCTGCGAACCGGCTCGGCCGGCATGTCCGTTGCCGCCCCCGTCACATCGAACTTCCAGCCGTGATAGACGCACCGCAATCCGCAATCTTCATTGCGGCCGAACATCAGCGGCGCGCCGCGATGCGGGCATGCATGATCGACCAATCCGACGCGGCCCTCGGTGTCGCGGAAGGCGACCAGATCTTCGCCCAACAGCCGGATGCGCCTCGGCTGTCCGTCCTTCACGAGGTCGGCGGACGGCAGAAACGGAATCCAATACAGCCGGAACAGCTCTCCAAGGGGCGTGCCCTTTCCGACCCTCACCAGCCTTTCATTGTCTTCGTGCGACAGCATGAGCTTCCTCCGTTCAATTCAACGATTCGTCCCGAGGCGCTATTTGGCCGCGCGTTCGAGGAGAGCAGCGATGCGGGGCGACACGCCCAGATCGCGGGCAGTCCAGAGCGGATCGGATGCGGCAAGCGGCTTTCGGGGAACAGGAGGCTCACTGCCCGCCTCCACCAGGCTCACGATCTGTTCGACCCGTCGTCGTTCGAGCTCCTTGAGCGTGTCCTCGACGACAACCCCTTCCGCGATGCAGCCGGGCAGCTCCGGATAAGCGAGCCGCAGAAGCCACTTGCCTGGCTCGGTTTCGACGGCTTCAGCCTCAAGGAGATACGGGATCGACAAGAACTGGCGCAGATCCAAAACCACCCTCCCTGCACGAACCATGATCCGTTCGCGTCTACATTTGTTACGTATACGTACTATATTGATTCTCATCTTGCAAGGGCCGATGTGGCCTTTGGGACCGGCGTTTCGGATCGGGCCTGCTCTCGGCACCCAGCCCAAGGGTTGAGGACGGAACACCAAGCTGCTAACGGCTATGCCGATTTGGGGTCAGATGGACTACAGCGCAGGTCGACAACGGCATGTCAGCCGACAAGGCAATCAAGACGGATTTGGCCGCGGAGCTCGCGCGCAATTGGCAGCTCGAAGGCGGCATCGGCTTTCTTCTTCGGCTGCTCGAAGCCCGCTATGATGTCCTCTATCAAAAGGTGACGCGCCAGAGCGACATCACCCCCCGGCAGTTCGGCGTGCTCATGGCGCTGTATCAACGAGGCCCGCTCACGCCGTCGATCCTCGCGGAACACATCAGTTGCGACCGGAATACGCTGAGCGAAATGCTCAAGAGAATGACGGCGCGAAAGCTGATCTCGAAGAAGAGCAATGCGGAAGACCGGCGATCCGTGCAGGTCCAGATCACCACCAAGGGAGAGACCGCCCTCTTCAGCGTCGTTCCCGCTGCTGCTGAACTGCAGGACCTGATGCTGGCACCGTTGCGCAAGGAAGATCGCGCGCATTTTCTGAAATGCATGCTGGCGATCGCAAAGGCGACGCCATCGGGCTCTTCCGGATCATCCGAGGATTGAATTCTTCTGCAGTATTGCTGACGCGGGCGAACTATTTTCCGAACGCTCCTACGTCCGCCAGGCTGGCGATTTCCGCGGATGACAATCCCAGCGCCCGTGACAACACCTCGTCGCGGTGCGCGCCGACCGCCGACACCTCGCGCCGCATCGAGCAGTCCGCTCCCGACATCCTCCAAGGCGGATTGACCCCGAAAAATTCGCCTGCGCCATCCGCAATCGTCGCAAAGGCGCCGCGCTGCGAAAGATGCGGGTCGGTCAGCGCAGCGCCGGGATCGCGATATTCGGCGCAGGGAACGCCGGCGCGATCGAACGCCGCGATGCATTCTCGCACCGTGTGGAGCTCGGTCCACCTCTCGATCTGCTGCATCATTGCGCCCCAGTTCGCGCCACGCGCCGGCACAGTGTTGAAGCGGGCATCCTCGGCCAAGGCGCGGTCTCCCGTCACCTCGCAAAGGGCGGCGAAATTGCGCGATGTCACCGGCGCGATCAGGATATCACCATCGCTGGCCCGCACCGGACCATAGGTCGGCCGCGGCGCATGCACCGGGAACTGCGCCTCCTGCAGCTCGTAGACGAGCAGGTTCAGCATGCAATCCATCAGCGCGACGTCGATCCGTTGCCCCACTCCGGTCCGCGATCGCTGCACGAGCGCAGTCTGGATCGCCGAATAGCCGAAGATGCCTCCCAACAGATCGGCCACGAACACGGCACCCGCTGCGGGACGGTCGCGATCGCCCGCATATCGCATCAGCGCACGGTCGAACCCGCTTTCGGCGTGAACGATCATGGCATAGGCCGCACGCTCCGCCGCCGGACCAGACTGGCCATAGCCGGAGATCGAGCAATAGATCAAGCGCGGATTGATCTCGCGCAGCGCCTCATAGCCAAGTCCCAGCCGATCCATGACGCCGGGACGGAAATTTTCCACGACGATATCGGTCTGCTCGACCAGCCTGTGGACGAGGCTGATCGCTTCGCTGTTCTTCAGGTCGAGTGCCAGGCTCCGCTTTCCGGCATTGAGCTGGCCGAAATAGGCGCTGTGGCCGTCGCGCAGGGGTGCGCGCAGCCGCATGTCGTCGCCCTCCGGCGGCTCGATCTTGATCACTTCCGCGCCGACATCCGCGAGCAGCCGCGCACAATAGGGACCAGCCAGCATGATCGAGAAATCGAGCACCCTGACGCCATTGAGGGGCGCCGTCGCGACGTCTGGCTGCGGCATGCGATCACTCCCTATCTATCTCGGCAACCCAAGCGCCCGCTGCGCAATCAGGCTGCGCTGAATTTCGTTGGTTCCAATGCTGATCACCCACATCAGCGAATGACGCAGGTTCTGCTCGAAGCGGCCATTGTCGATTGCATCAGGCATCTGCTCGGAAAGCGCGGCGCGCTGGCCTAGAATGTCGAGCGCGGTTTCGCCGAAGCGCTCCATCAGCTCGCTGGAAAACACCTTGCTGATCGCGCCATATTCCGGCGGGGTGATGCCATCGGCCGCCAATTCCGCGCAATGCATCATCAACTGACGGCCGACCTCGATTTTAGACGCGAGTACGGCCATTCTGTCGCGGACGATCGGGTCATTGGCGAGCAGCGGCCTGTCGGCTTCTGCCGCCATGATATGCCGGCGCAATTGTTCGAAGGCGTGGGCGACCTTCAGGACGATGCCGCCGCCGACCAGACCGCGCTCGAAAGCGAGCGCCCCAGTCAGCACCTTCCAGCCGCCATCGACCTCACCGACGAGGTTGTCCAGCGGAATACGGACGTTGTCGTAGAAGATATTGGCAAAGGAGCCGTCATACATGGTCGTCGCCGGATGAATGGAGATGCCCGGCGTATTCATCGGCACGATGAACATGCTGATGCCCGCATGCGGCGGCTTGGCGTCCCTGTCCGTGCGCGCAGCCAGGAACATGTATTTGCCCCACCACGTCGTGGTCCAGATCTTCTGGCCGTTGATGACCCACTGATCGCCATCACGCTCCGCGCCGGTGCGCAGCGCGGCGAGATCGGAGCCTGCCTGGGGTTCGCAGTAGCCCATGCCGTGCATGGCTTCGCCGCGGAGAATCTCCGGCAGATATTTCTGCTGCTGCTCCGGCGTGCCGAACATCATCAGCGCGTTGGCTTGGATCGCAGCTCCAATCCGCGGCGCTTCGTCCCGCTCCATCGTCTCGATGAGGGCGATCTGCTCCAGCGGCGAGCGCCCCTGCCCGCCGAATTTGCTCGGCCATCCTAACCCGATCCAGCCGGTCTTGCCGACATCAAGCGCGAACTCGACATCGAACTCGCGCTTGGCAAATGGCTGCGCGTCGAAGGCGGCCTTGCGCTCGCTCGACCAATTCTCCTCCAACCATTGCCGGACCTGCTCGCGCAGCGCATTGCCGGCCGGACCAAGATCGTATTGCGGCAGTTCCGCACCACCATCATCTAGCAGGAAAGAGCCTATGCCGAGCCTCGCATGCGCCGCGCCGCCGAGCGCGATCGTATCGAGATGCACGCGCTTGAAGTGCAATGGCGCCTCGTGCTCCTCAGCATAGCCGATGGCGCCGAATGTATGCTGGGTCTCGAGCGAAACACGCCGCAGCGCCTCGGCGGAAAAAGATGCGGCGCAATCGGCGAAATACGGCCAATGACGATCGCCACGATCATGCAGTTCCCCTGCATGGTCGAGGATCAGGCGCACGCCTTCGAGCAGGATGAAGCAATTGGCCAGCTTGTGCTGGATCGCCTGGAACTGTCCGATCGGCCGCCCGAATTGCCGGCGCTCCTTTGCATAGTCGACCGCCAGTTCGAACGCGCGCCGGGCGGCACCGTGCGCCCGCGCCATCAGCGCCAGCTTGGCCTTGCGCAATAGGTCATGGACGGCAAGGAATTCGACTTCGATGATTTCAGCCGGCGCAGCGTTCAGCCGAACCTGGTGAAGGCTCCAGGCGCCCATCGCACGGGTTGGTTCAACGCCGACACCCGGGCCATCCATCGCAACAAGCGCAAGCGCCGATGGACTGATCGGCACAAGCAGATGCGTACAGCTTCCCGCCGCCTCGACAAACCGCAGCAGTCCGCTTGCCTTAACGTTCGTGACCTCGATGCTGCCCGCCGCGCGGTCCGGATCAAATGCCCCAAACGAAAACGCGATGCGCGCGGTGCCCGCATGTAGGCGCCTTAGCAAACCAACCGAAGCCTCGGACATTGCTCCCGCGAGCGCGAAATTGGCGAGAGTCGCCGACCACATCGGCGCCGGGCACGCGGCGCGGCCCAGCTCCGCCATCACCACCAGGATCTCGCGCAGCCCTCCCATGTCGGGATCACTGCCAAGCGACGCAACGCCCTGACCCACGAGCTTGCTCCAGATCGCTGCGATCTCTTGCGGACACGGGCCACGCTTCACGGTGTCGACGCGCCAATGCTGGCCGAGAAACCCGCGCAGGGAATCCGCCAGCATCTTCCTGGTGTCGTCAGTTGGGCGCTCGGTCGCGCTCATGGCCGCGCTACGCCTGGCCGAATTTCGGCTTGCGCTTTTCCTTGAACGACATGGTCGCTTCCTTGTGGTCGGCCGTCTCAAACGTCACCTGCTCCAGGGCCATAGAGGCTTCGAGCAGCAAGTTGACGCGATCCTTGACGATCTGGTTGATCGACAGCTTGGTCCAGCGAATGGCCCAGGTCGGGCCGTTCGCAAGCTCCACGGCGATATCGCGGGCCCTGGCCAGCACCTCCGCGCGCGGCGCCACATGGTTGACCAGCCCGATCCTCTCGGCCTCCTTGCCGCTCAGGAGCGTGCCGCGGATCAGGAATTCCTTGGCCTTGTTGATCCCAACGAGCAGCGGCCAGATCACGGTGCCGCCGTCGCCCGCGACCAGGCCGACACGCGACACGTGCGTGTCGCCGATCCGCGCGTCATCGGCCATGACCGTTATGTCGCACAGGAGCGCGTGAGTCGCTGCAAGGCCGATGGCATCGCCGTTGATGGCGGCGATGATCGGCTTGTCGAGCTCAAGCTGGCGGGTGACCCCGCGCCGGCTGATCATGGGATCATGGACCTCGCCCTCTTCGAGGACGTCGCCGCCTGGCCGCTCGGACATCGCCTTCACGTCGCCACCTACGCTGAAGAAATCGCCGGCGCCGGTCAGCACCACGACATTGACGGCGTGATCATCGGCGAGGTCATCCCAGATCGTCCGCAGTTCGCGGATCAGCTTTTGATTGATCGAATTGCGCGCCTGCGGGCGGTTCAAGGTCACGGTCGCCACCTTGTCCGCAACCTCGATCTTCAGGCACTCGTAATTGGCGTATCTGGACACATTTTCCTCCGTTTATACTCTTGTTCAGGCGAGGCTGGTCGTCACATGCAGCCGCTCAACGGCGGATACCAGGCTGGACCTCCGCCAAGGCGACTTGAAGTGACATCGCGCCGGGATCCTGCTCCAGCATCCGCTGCACGGATTCGAGATGCGTGCGCATCAGGCGCGTGGCGGACGAGACATTGCGCTCGCGCAGCGCGGCCACAAACCGCCGGCGTTTCTCGGCGAGCCGGGCCATCGCGACGCCGCTCGACGCCACCTTGGCATAGACGAAGCGCATGTGAATCTCCGTGACCGAATCCATGATCATGGCGATCACCTTGTTTCCGGTCGCCGCGGCCAGCAGCTTGTAGAACTCCCGCGAGCACTCGAGCCGGTCGAGCAGCCGGCCTTCGCGCGTGGCAAGTTCGGTGCGCTCCACATTCGCCTCAAGCGCGTCGAGATCGACCGCCCGCGCATTCGCACACGCCAGCCGTACGACGAGATCAAGTACATGGACGCGTGCTTCCGACAATTCGCGCACTGAAATCGTGCCAAGGCTCAGCATGTCTCGCATGACGTCGTTCATGCGGCTGGTATCGCCCTCGCGGATGAAGGCTCCTCCTTTGACGCCCTTCTGCAGCCGCAGCACGCCCGCCATCTCGAGGCTTCGCAGCGCCTCGCGCAGGACATTGCGGCTCACGCCGAGTCGCTGCGCCAAGTCGCGTTCGGCGGGAAGCTTGTCCCCGGGCTTGAGCACACCGAGCGCCAATTGCTCGCGAATACGCTCGCAGATTTCCTCGAACGCGCGACGGGTGTGGATCGGCCGGAATTGCAATGCAGCCGGCGACCCGGCTGCACGGTGATCGGGGGCACGTTCCCGCCGGCTGGGCGACGCCAACCGCGGTCGGGCCGAGTTACGAGGGCTTGACTTGGTGTTCATCGGGTGAATTATTAAATGGATCACCCATTCAATGGAAGCCCCCTTCTGGAGCTTCCTCACAAAAAAGCAGGCGGGAAACCCATGAGCTTCACCGAGGAGCAGATCGCGTTCCGCGACAACACCCGAAAAATGGTCGCCAGACACGTGGCGCCGATCGCCGCCGAGATCGACGAGTCTGATCGTTTCCCGCTCGAGATCGTGAAGCTGTTCGGCGAGATGGGGCTGATGCAGCTTTGGGTGCCGGAACAATATGGCGGACCGAACGGCAACCTGACGATGGCCTGCATCGCGCGCGAGGAAATCTCGAAGGTCTCGCCCGCCTGTGCCTCGATCGCAGCCCTCAATACCATGTTCATCATGCCGCTGCTCCATTTCGGCTCCGAGGAGCAACGCAAGAAATACCTGCCGATCATCGCCAAGGGCGGCGTCGTGACCGCGATCGCGATCTCCGAACCGCAGGCCGGCTCGGACGTCTCCGCGCTCAACACCCGCGCCAGGAAGGACGGCGACTGCTATATCCTCAACGGCCGCAAGCAGTGGTGCAGCTACGGCGTCGTCGCCGACTACATCGTGGTGATGGCGAGGACGAGCGACAGCTCAGGCGCGGACGGCATCAGCGCCTTCATCGTTGAACCGAAGCAGATGCTGGGCATCTCGTTCGGGCGACACGAGCGAAAGCTGGGCTTTCACGGCGCTCCGAATACGCCGATCTTCTTCGACAATGTGCGGGTTCCCGCCGAGAATCTCGTCGGCGAGGAAGGCAAGGGTTTTCGCGCGTCAATGCGCGCACTCGATCTCAACCGCCCGACCATCGGCGCCCAATCTGTGGGATTGGCGCAGGGCGCGCTCGACGCCTGCATCGCCTATGCGAAGGAACGCAAGCAGTTCAAGCGATCGATCTCGGAATTCCAGGGCGTGCAGTTCATGCTTGCGGACATGGCCATGCAGATCGAGGCGGCGCGCGCGCTCGTCTACGAATGCGCGCGTGCCGGCGATGAAGGCGACTGGAAGCGATTGAACCTGCTCGCCAGCATGGCGAAGTGCATCGGCAGCGACACCGCCATGAAGGTCACCACCGACGCCGTCCAGATCTTCGGCGGCTACGGCTACACCATGGATTACCCGGTCGAACGCATGATGCGCGACGCCAAGCTGACCCAGATCTTTGAAGGCACCAATCAGATCCAGCGCGTGGTGATCGCCCGCGAGCAGCTGCGATAAACAAAACTGAATAATCAAATACAACATGGAGGAAACGATCTTGACCTGCACCATCCACCGGATTTGGCGCACTGTGGCCATATCCGCACTTCTTGCCGCAACACCAGCTTACGCGCAAAAAGCCTATAGCCCGGGAGCCAGCGATACCGAGATCAAGCTTGGCCAATCAACCCCGCTCAGCGGTCCCGCCTCTGCTTTCGGTGCCGGCGCAGGACGGGCGGTCGTCGGCTATTTTGAGATGCTGAACGCGCAAGGAGGGATCAACGGACGCAAGATCAGCTTCACGCAACTGGATAATGCCTACAGTGCGCCCAAGGCGGTCGAGCAGTCGCGCAAGCTCATAGAAGACGTCGGCGTGCTGGCCGAGGTCGGGACCATCGGAACGGCGCCGAATGTTGCGATCCAGAAATATCTCAACTCCAAACAGGTGCCGCAGCTTTTCATCACCGCCGGTGGACGCCGCTTCAACGATCCCAAGGCTTTCCCGTGGACCGTGCCGCTCTATCCCGATTTCGAGACGGAAGGCCGCGTCGTCGCCAAATATATCGCGAAGACAAGACCCGACGCCAAGATCGGCGTCCTGTATCAGAATGACGATTACGGAAAGGACTATCTCAAGGGCTTGCGGGCCGGGCTTGGCGAAAAGGCGGCGCAGATCGTCACGGCGGTTTCCTACGAACTCGCCGATCCGACGATCGATTCGCAAATCGTTCAGTTGAAAGCCGCCGGCATCGACACGCTGATCGAACAATCGTCCTCGAAGGCAGCCGCGCAATCGATACGGAAAGTCTACGAGCTTAAGTGGAATCCGCTCCACGTGATCGGTGGCTCGACGGCGTCGGTAGAGACCATCCTGAAGCCGGCAGGCCTCGAGGCATCAAAAGGACTGGTCACGACGCAGTTCCTCAAACAGCCCGGCGACCCGGCATGGGCCGATGACGAAGAGGTGAAGGCCTACAAGAGCTTCCTGAAGAAGTATGCGTCGTCGGCCAATCCGGATGACTACTCCGTCCTGGTCGCCTATATGAACGTGCATGCCGTGACGCTCGCCCTGAAGAAATGCGGCGATCAGTTGACGCGGGACAATCTCATTCGCCAGGCGACATCGCTCCATGGCGAACGGCTGCCGATGATGCTTCCGGGCATCTCGATCAGCATGCATCCCGACGACTACACACCGTTCAAGACGCTTCGGATCGCGATTTTCGACGGAGAGAGCTGGACACTGGCAGGCGATCCGCTGTCGGCTCAGTGATCCATCCGGGCGTTTGCAGCATTGCTCGCGAATGCAATTTCTCCATCAGAAAAAGGCGAGAGCGGCATTTGCCGCCCTCGCCCAGCCGTCCCGGAGATTCGTGAGGGCTCAGGACGCAATCGCACCGAGATCGATCATGTCGCCGACGGGAATCCAGTTCTCACCATCGAAGCGGGAAATCTGCAAGTTGTGGATGGCGCGATAGTCGGTTGGAGAATTTTCCACCTTGATGCCATCGAGGAAAAGCGGCGGCAGTTCGCCCCTGAGCGACGTCGCCTGCTTCAAGAGGTTTTCCCGCGTCAGATCGTTGCCGCAACGCTTGAGAACCTGCTCGATCATGTAGGCGTTGTTGTAGCCCGGCGTCGCCGTATTGTCGTCGATGCCGACCGAGGGCATGTATCTCTTCATGAAGTCGACATAGGCATTCACCCTTGGCTTGTCCCGGTGTCTTGGATCGGTCACGACGATCTCCCACCATGCCGAGATCAAGCCCTTGGCGTTGTCGAGGCCGGCCGGGGCAAGCGTGCCTCCGATCGAGCTGCAATTCGAATTGACGACGTGCAGCGGCTTCCAGCCCATTGCCGCCACCTTCCGGATGCCTTGCGCGGCAAATTTCGAGTAGGTTAGCTGGACGAACACATCGGCGCCGGCCGACTTGCAATCGGCGACCTGATTGTCGATGGTGGGCTCGGTGATCTCGTGACTGACCTCCTTGACAATGGCGCTCGCCTTGCCGCCCAGCCCTTTCTTCAGCCCGCGGAGGAAGTCCTTGCCGAGATCGTCGTTGACATATTGGACGGCGATCTTGGGATCCGGTTTCTCGCTCAAGATAGAGGTGGCCAAGGCGGCGCCTTGCGCGACATAGATCGGATAGAACGGAACGATCCAGGGAAACTCCTTCGAATCGTTGAAACGCTCGGCGCCTGATGTCAGGAACAGGCTCGGCACCTTCTTCGTGTTCAGATATTTTTGTACGGCGGCATTGGTTGCCGTTCCAAGGAAACCGGCGATTGCGAAGACCTCCTCCGACTCCACGAGCTTTCGCGTCTGCTCGACTGCCTTCGGCGGCGAAAACGCATTGTCCAGCGAGATCAGGTTGATCTTCCTGCCGTTGATGCCGCCATTGTCATTGACCATCTGGAAATAGGCCGTCTGTGCCTGTCCGTAGACGCCGTAGCCGGACGCCGGTCCGCTATAGGGCGCCGTGGTCCCGAGCTTGATTTCGGTGTCGGTCACACCAGGCCCGTAATTGTTTGCAGCGGCGCGCGACGCTCGACCGCACGTGAGTGCCGCTGCGCCGAGGCCGGCGATGGTTGTTCGCCGCGAGATCAATGTCATTTCGGCTCCTCCCTTTCATTTTTGGCTATAAGTGGATGCTGCAACGGGCCTGCTGCTCTCCGGCAGCATGAGGCCCGGTGAGCTAAACGAACGAAACGCTCACGGGCGAGAATCCTGAGATTTTTGCTTCGTAGAATTCGCCTGCGGAGACCGGCGACACGGGTCCCAGCGCGCCGGTCAGCACGACATCACCGTACCGCAACGGTTGGCCGGCTTTTGCCATGGTGCGGGCAAGCCAGAGCGCGGCGCGCAAGGGGTGGCCGAGACAGGCCGCGCCGCAGCCAACGGAGACGATCGCGCCATTGCGCGTCATCGTCATGCCGCAGGCCTCCAGATCGACATCGGTCAGGCGCCGCGGAGAAGCGCCGAGCACATAGCGGGCGCTCGAGCCGTTATCGGCCACCGTATCCAGGATCGTGATCTTCCAGTCGCGGATCCGGCTGTCGACCACTTCGAGCGCGGGGACGACATAGGCCGTCGACCGCATCAATTCGCCGAGGGTGATGTCATCGTCAGCCAGATCCCGCTCCAGGACGAGCGCCACCTCCGCCTCGACACGCGGCTGGATCAGTTGCGCGACCTCGATCCGTTCGCCGGTCGGGATCTCCATGTCGGCAAACAGCGCGCCGTAGTCGGGCTGATCGACTCCAAGCTGCTGCTGGACGGCTTTGGACGTCAGGCCGATCTTGCGGCCCACGAGCCGGCGGCCGCCGGCGATCCCGCGACGGGTGACTTCGGCCTGAATCGCATAAGCCACCTCCACTCGCCCTTCGCCGATATCGCCCGCGATCGGCGCAATCGGGCGGCATGCCGCCTCCGCTTCCTGCAGGCGTGTCGCGATGTTCTCAACGATATTGCTCATGGCCGATCCAGGAAGTCAGCGACAAGCGCGTTGAATTCGTCGGCCTTCTCCCACTGCGCCCAGTGCCCGCATTTGGGGAAGACGTGAAGCTGCGCGTTCGGCATGGTCTTCAGCAGGATGAAGCTGGAATCGAGCGGCACGACGCGGTCCTCGCGCCCCCAGATCAGAAGCGTGCGGTGCTTGAGCGCCGCGAGATTCTCACGCCAGATATCGAGCGGCGGCCGCTTGAAGATGTCGATGACATCGGGGCGGGTGGCGGCTTTGAGCCGCTCGGCGAGCAATTCTTCGGTGATCGAGGACTGGTCGAACACCAGGAGATCGATCACGCCCTTCAGCTTCTGCAAGGTCGGCCCCTCGCCGGCATGGAACATCGCCATCCGCCGCAGGCCTTCGGTCGGCATCGGCGAGAAGATCGCCTGGCTTCCGCCGGTCCCCATCAGCACCAGCCGGTTGACCCGTTCAGGCGCGCGCAAGGCTACCATCAGCGAAGTTGCGCCTCCGAGCGAATTGCCGACGAAGCTCGCCTTCTTGACGTCGATCGCGTCCATGAACGCGCGCGTGAAATCACCCATCGCCTCGAAGATCGGGCCGTCCTTCAGCTTCCCCTCGGTCTCGCCAAATCCGGGAAGGTCGAACACGATCACGCGACGGCGCGCGGCGAGAGCCTCGACATTCTTGCGATAATTGCTCAGGCCGGAAGCGCCCGGGCCTCCGCCATGGATGAGGATGGTGGGCTCTCCCTGCCCGACGTCATAGTAATGCGTGCGCGTGCCCGCGACATCGACATGCTTACCCTTCAGTTCCACTATTATTCTCCGACTTCGATGATGAATTCTGTCAGGCTTGCGCGTTCGCCTGCAGATAGGCGTCGCGCAGTTTCCGCTTGAAGATTTTTCCGCTCGCCTCGCGCGGCAGCGCATCATGAAACACGAACCGCTTCGGGATCTTGAACCGGGCGATATGGCGTTCCAGGAATGTCGCGATGGCTTCGGTCCCGAGCCGAATCCCGCCCTCGGCTTCGATGGCAGCGACCAGGCTTTCTCCGAACTCCTCGTCGGGTGCGCCGAACACTGCGCAGTCCCGTACGCCCGGACAGTTCACCAGGACATTCTCGATCTCTGCGGGATAGATGTTGACCCCGCCGGAGATGACCATGTCGCGCTTGCGATCACAGATGAACAGATAGCCGTCGGCATCGACGTAGCCGACGTCGCCACAGGTCACGAGCCCGCCACGATCGATCTCGTCGCGTTGCTCCGGCCTGCCGTGATAGGTGAAATCGGCATAGGCTTCCGTGCGCAGGTAGATCTCCCCGATCTGTCCGGTGCCGAGCTCGCGGCCTTCGTCGTCGTAGATGCGTAGCGTCGTGCCCGGCATCGCCCTGCCGACGGTGCCCGGATGGGCAAGCCATTCGTGGGAGTTGCAGCCGACCGCTGGCCCGGTTTCGGTTGCGCCGTAGGTTTCGTGAATCACCGGCCCCCACCATTCGATCATGCGCCGCTTCACGTCAGGCGGGCATGCGGCGCCGGTGTGGGTCGCCCAGCGAATGGAGGAAACGTCGTACCGCGATCGCACCTCGTCGCTGAGCCGGAGCAGGCGCACGAACATCGTCGGCACCATCGTGAGATGGGTGATGCGATGTTCCTCGATCGTCTTCAGCAAGTCTTCGGGATCGAAAGTGTGCTGCAGGACCACAAGGTCGGCATGCTGAAAGGCCTGCCTGGCGAATGCCCCGGGAGAGGCATGATATAGCGGGCCGCACACGAATGCGCGC
This sequence comes from Bradyrhizobium sp. Leo170, assembly GCF_004296405.1. Taxonomy (GTDB): domain Bacteria; phylum Pseudomonadota; class Alphaproteobacteria; order Rhizobiales; family Xanthobacteraceae; genus Bradyrhizobium. The sequence goes on along the minus strand of NZ_PSRR01000020.1, from coordinate 27,209 downwards.
ATGCCTTCCTCGATGCCGTAGATCCGCCGCAGCAAGGCGGCATTCCTCTTGACCTGCTCCGCGTTCATCGGCGCACGGCGCACGCCTTTCGGCCGACCCGTGGTGCCGGAGGTGTAGATCATGGTCCCGCGTGGCGCGCGCGCCGGCCCCGACCATTCGGCAAAGCTGTCCCGATAGGGAGCCCAGGCCTGCGCGAACGAAAGAGCATCCGACGCGGCCGCGACGCCGGACGTCGCAAAAAATGTCGGAAGGTCCGCTGGAATTGCGGTCGCAACATCCTGCAGCAGGCCGGCATGGCCGATCAGCGCATGCGGCGCGCAATCGGCGAGAATGTAGCGGATTTCGTCCGCACTGCTGTGCCAGTTGAGCGGCACGACGTAGGCCCCGAGCAGGGACGCAGCATGCATTACTTCAAAATAGATCGGATCGTTCCGGATCAGCAGCGCGATCGCATCGCCTTCGCTGACACCTGCGGCCGCAAGCGCCGATACCGCGCGCTTGCCTTGCGCGAGCAGCGCGTCGCACGAAACACTGTGCGTGCCGATGATGATCGACCTGTCTCGTTTGCTCACTCCAGGCATATCATCGCCTCGGCGCGAACGGACGGCAGATAGACGTGGTCGAGAGTTTCAAAATCCGATTCCGACAAAGTGATCGGGGTCGTGAATGTCAGCGGATCCATGTGACCGCTCAGCACATCGGGATAGTTCCAATGCACAGTCGCCACCGTGCGGCTGCCGGCCTTGAGCTCCACGGTCAGCGGTGCCGCCGCGCTCGAGCCGTGCCCGCTCTGATAGCCGTCGCCGATACAGTAGATCTCCAGGGCGAATTCGTTGCGGCCCCGACGCTGAACGGCGATCTCCACGTCGAGCAGGCCGAACGCGACGTCATCGGGTTCGTCCTCGCTGTAGAAATACACATAGGAGATGCGCGCGTAGCGGCTGACGCCAAGCGCAGCGTCGGACGGGACCTGCGCATCGCTGCGGCCGGGCGTCCGCGGCGGAACGGGACCGAGCAGGCACATCTGTGGAACCGACCTGCAGGCAATCATGACGCTAGGCCTGCCGTGACGCGACGGAGTGACAATCGCTAGCTGCTGCATGCTGCATTTCCAGATCGAAAGCACGGCCAAGGAAAGCGAAGGCGTTGTCGGCGAGAACGCCCGGGCAATCCGGGAGCGCGGCGCGGGCAAATGCGCCAGGATGCTTTTGGCGAATGGTGAAGGGATAGTCGGAGCCGACCACGATGCGGTCCGATCCCACGACCGACGACATGAATTGAAGCGCGGGGGCGTCGTAGAGAATCGAGTCGTAGAAGAAGCCGCGCGCGATTTCCCTTGGCGATCGCGTCATCCGTTTCTGCATCTCCCCGCCGAGCGACCAGCCGTAATCGAGCCGCGGCAGTATCCAGGGCAGCGCGCCGCCGCCGTGGCTGAGCAGGATGCGGAGCTTGGGAAATTTCTCGAGAACGCCGGCCGCAAGCAGCGACACTGCGGCCAGCGCAGTCTCCAGCGGAAATGCCGCCGTCGCCGCGAATTCGGGCCCCGCCCCGATCCGCTCCAGCCCGGCCGGATGCAATGGATGAACGAAGATGCAGAGGTCGAGCGCCTCTGCGGCCTCATAGAGCGGATGGAGCACTTCGCTGCCGAGGGCGACGCCATCGACATGGCTTCCGATTTCGATGCCGGAAAGACCAAGCGCCTTGATGCGCTCTAGCTGCGCCAGCGCGCGCGGCACGTCCTGAACGCAGGCCATGCCGATTCCGGCGAAGCGGCGCGGAGCCTCGCTGACCATCACGGCGATGTGCTCGTTGATTGTATCCGCGAGGTGCTCGGCGTCATGAGCCGGCAACCAATGCGACAGAAGCTCCGGCATCGGGGAGAGCACCTGCATTGTGGTGCCATCCTCCTCCATGTCCGCCAGCCTGCGCCCGACGTCCCACGAGCGCGAGTCGATCTTTCGGAACACCTTTCCGCCAATCACCACCGCGGCCTTGTCGCCCGAAAGCTCCACGCTCGGCCACCGCCGATCGCGCGCGGCGTCAGCCGGGAGCCGTGCAGGCACGACATGCGTATGGGCATCCACCACTGGCAATGGCACCTTCCTTTCCTTCCCTGATCCCCGCGCTGCCGCGAACCGCTTTCGAGTTGCGCAGGATAATTCACTTTACAAACAGGAATGATTGTTTTTATTCTGGTTGTCAAGCGGCCGCGAGAGGAACGCTGCGAGCGGCAAAGAACCGCCCAAGGGGAGTGAAGGCATTGGATCTATCCCGGACACGCATCGTCATCGTGGGCGCAGGCCAGGCCGGGGCGCGCGCAGCCGAGGCGTTGCGGGCCGCCGGGCATCGCGGGCCGATCACCTTATTGGGCGAAGAACAACATCCGCCCTACGAACGGCCGCAGCTTTCGAAGGCCATGCTGATCAACGCGGACGAAGAACCGCGCTTCATCCGGAATTCGCAGGATTGGGCGGCGATCGACATCGAGCTGAGCACCTCCTCGCCGACCATTGCAATTGATGTGAACCGTCGAGCGATCGGGCTGTCGGACGGCCGCGAGATTTCATTCGATCGTCTGCTGCTAGCGACCGGCACGCGGCCGCGTCGATTGCGCGATCTCGAGAATTGCGGATTGCGCGTCTGCTACCTGCGCTGCATCGACGATGCGCGCGAACTCAGGCGCAATCTCACGCAGGGCACCAAGGTGGTGCTCGTGGGCGGCGGCGTGATCGGCCTCGAGGTCGCCTCTGCAGCCATCGCCCGCGGCTGCGAGGTCACTGTGCTGGAGAAGGCCGATCGGCTGTTACCACAGGTCGGCTCGCCAGCACTGAGCGGATATCTGAGGCGGCTGCACAGCGATCGCGGCGTTGCCATCTGCTGCAACGCGACCATCGTGGGCGCCACGGCCAAAGGAATCCAGTTGTCCGACGGAAGGATTGTTCCGGCCGATCTCATCGTCGTCGGCGTCGGCGTTGAGCCAGCGGCAGACCTCGCCCGCCAAGCGGGACTCGCGGTCGATCAAGGCATTCGTGTCGGTTCCTCCGGCATGACCGAGATCGACGGCGTCTACGCGGCCGGCGATGTCGCCGAGCAATGGAGCGACTGGCACGGGCGCTGGATGCGCGTGGAGAACTGGGCCAATGCGCAAAACCAGGCGATCGCGACGGCCAGGAACATGGCCGGCCAGGATGTCGGCTACGAGGCGCCGCCCTGGTTCTGGTCGGATCAGTTCGAGGCGAACATCCAGGTGATCGGCCATCCCGGCGGCGCCGACGAGATCGTGCGCGGCGACGTCGAGCGCGGACGCTTCACCACCATCAGCCTCCGCGACGGCGAAGTGGTCGGTGGCGTCACGGTGAGTTCGCCAAAAGACATGGCGCTGTTGCGAAGGCTTGCCGCTTCCCGGAAGCGGATCAATCCATCTGATATCGCCAATCCCGCTTTCGACTTGAAACAAGCTCTCGCTTCATGAAGAGCGCAGACGGAGGAAACGACATGCAGACCGACAACCGTCAACCGGCGATTCTGGTTGATCCCGCCCAGCAGATCTTCAAGGTTGCTCGCCGCAACTTCACCGATCCCGAGATCTTCAAGGCGGAGAAGGAGCTCGTGTTCGAGCGCTCGTGGCTCTACCTCGGCCATGCATCCGAGCTTCCCAAGCCCGGCGACTTCGTGAGCCGGACCGTCGCCGGCCGCAGCATCCTGTTCACGCGCGACAGCAAGGGAACGCTTCGCGCGCTCCTCAACACCTGCCCTCACCGCGGCGCGCAGGTCTGCCGCGAGCGGAAAGGCAATGCGAAATCGTTTCAGTGCTTCTACCACGGATGGGTGTTCGGAGCCGACGGCAAGCTGCGCAGCCAGCCCGGCGAGGAAGCCTATGCGGAAGGATTCAAGAATCGCGAATCCTCCAACATGCAGGCGGTTCCGCGCTTCGAGACCTACCGTGACTTCTGCTTCATCTCCTTCGACAGGAACATCGTCCTCCTCGTCGATTACCTCGCCGGCGCGAAGGAATATCTCGATCTCATCTGCGATCAGACCGACGCGGGCCTCTCGATCATTGCCGGCACCCAGGAATACTCGATCCGGGCCAACTGGAAGCTTCTCACCGAGAACAGCATCGATGGCTATCATGCGACCACCACGCATGCGAGTTACTTCGACTATCTGATGAATACGACGGATGGACTCGCCACCGGCATGGGCGGCGGCGGATATGGCTACGACCTCGACAACGGTCACGCCGTTCTCGAATACGGCGCGCCATGGGGCCGGCCGGTCGCGCAGTGGATTCCAGCGTGGGGCGATAGCGGAAAGCAGGAAATCACTCGCCTCTACGACAATCTGGTCCAGCGCTTCGGCAAGGAACGCGCCGACCGCATTGCCTGCAAGAACCGGAATCTCTTCATCTTCCCGAATCTCGTCGTCAACGACATCATGGCGCTGACCGTCCGCACCTACTTCCCGATGGCCGCCGACTACATGGTCATCAGCGCCTGGGCTTTGGGTCCGAACGACGAGACCTCATGGGCTCGCAAATATCGCCTGAACAACTTTCTCGAATTTCTCGGGCCCGGCGGCTTCGCGACGCCCGACGACGCCGAGGCGCTCGAACATTGCCAGCGCGGCTTCAATAACGCCAAAGAAGCGCAATGGAACGACATATCCAAGGGAATGGGCAAGGAGCGTCCCGCCTACAACGATGAGCTTCAGATGCGCGCGTTCTGGACCCGGTGGAACGCCATGATGTTCCCCGCTCCGGTCTCCAGCATCAAGAACGTCGCGGCCTAAAAGGAGATCGTCATGCGCGCAATCGAACGATCCGACGTGGAAGACTTCCTGTTCCACGAAGCAGACCTGCTCGATCAATGGCGACTGCCGGAATGGCTGGAGCTGTTCACGGATGATGCGACCTACGAGGTCCCCTGCACCGATCTTCCGCCCGACGCCTCGGCGGACAACAACCTTTTCTATATCGCGGACGACCGGTTCCGGTTGGGTGAGAGAGTGAAGCGCCTGATGAAACGGACCGCGCACGCCGAATTCCCGCACTCCAAGACCAGCCGCATCGTCGGCAACGTGCGTATCCGCGGGCGCAATGAACACACCGTGGACGTCAGCGCGGTGTTCCAGACTTTCCGCACCAAGGACGGTACGACCGATCTCTACTTCGGCACCAGCAACTACCGCCTGAAGGTCGATGACAACAGGATAAGGATCGGCGAGAAACGTTGCCTGCTTGGGGGTGAAGGTCTGCGCCCCCATGGCCGGATTTCCATTGTGCTCTGAGAGACAGCTCCGATGGAAAAACGATTTGCCGAACAGGTTGTCGTGATCACCGGCGCCGCCAGCGGCATCGGCGCCGTGATCGCACAGCATTTTGCCAGAGAGGGTGCCAGGCTGGTCCTTTCGGACCTGGACGACAAGGGGTTGACCACCACTGCCGACGGTCTCTCCTCGCTTTGTCGCGAGAAGCCGTTGACCCAAGGCGGCGATCTCTCGCAGGAAGATGTCGCCGGCCGATTGATCGGCGATGCCGTGAAGGCGTTCGGCACCATCGACGTCCTCGTGAACAATGCCGGCGGCGGCATCATCAAGCCGTTCCTGGAGCATACTCCGGAGACGCTGCGGACGACCATCGATCGCAATCTTTGGACAATGCTGTGGTGCACGTGGCACGCCGTGCCGGTGATGAAGGCGAAGCGCTACGGCCGGATCGTCAATATCGGCGCCGACTCCGTCCGCAACGGGCTTTACGACCACGCTGCCTACAACGCGGCAAAAGGCGGCGTTCACGCCATCGCCACCGGGCTGGCGCGCGAATTCGCGACCGACGAGATCACCGTCAATGTCGTTGCACCCTGCATCGTGAATACGCCCCAGGTGCAACGCGCGGCCGCCAAGGCGCCGCAGTCAATCCGGAAATTCATCGACGTCGTGCCGATGGGACGCCCCGGCGAGATGGACGAGATCGCGTCCATGGTCTGCTATCTGGCCTCCAGGGAAGCTTCGTTCGTCACAGGCCAGGTCATCAGCGTGAACGGCGGAAGCACGATGCTATGAGTACGACGATGACCAAGGATGTGTTGATCGGAAGGCTCGACGAGTTCCCGCCGGGAGAGGTCCGCCAGGCGACGCTGCCGGATGGCACCAATATCGCCGTGTACAATGTGGATGGAGCAATCTATGCCACGGCCGATCTGTGTACCCATGGCGAGGCGTCGCTGTCGGAAGAGGGCATTCTGACGGGGAAAATCGTCGAGTGCCCGTGGCACTTCGGCACGTTCGACGTCACTAATGGGCAGCCGACCGGCATGCCCTGCACGGTCGCGCTGAAGACCTTCCGGGTCAAACTGAGCGAAGAGGACGTTTATGTCGAATGCTGACAAGACGAAGCCAGAAGCGCGCGGAGGCCAGGCGTCCCTGCCCCGCACGGCGACGCGGCAACGGCTGCAATCGCGCCGAAACAGCTCCAGCGAACCGAAATACGCCCCCAAACGAACCCAGGCGGAGCGCAGCGAAGCGACGCAGACCCAATTGATCGAGGCGGCGGTGAAGCTTGTCCGCGCCAACGGGTTGCGCGGCCTGCGTACGGTTGAGGTGGCCGAACTCGCGGGCGTCTCCCGCGGCGCCCTGCTGCACCATTTCAAGAGCAAGCACGATCTTCTTGTCGCCGTCATCAGGCACGTCAACGAAGTCTCGCTGGTGGAGAGCGCCCGCCGGGCTCACCTCGCCCAGAACAGCGGAAACGATCCGATCGAAGGGATCATCAAGGACGCGCAGGATTTCTATTTCGGCGACTATTTCTTCATCGAGCTCGCGATCGCAATGAGCGCGGACAGCGACTCGCGCATTCTCAAGCGGGAGACGTACAGGAACTCCCGCACCAGCCGGTTTTCGGTCGAGGCCGCCTGGCTCGAAGCGCTGATGTCGTCGGGCGTTCCCAAGCAGCTCGCCAGCGATATCCTGTCGCTCACGCTGAGCGTGGTCCGCGGCTATTCCGTTCGAACTTTGATCGAAAAAGACCCTGAGCAGTTCAGTCGCCTTCTGAAAGTGTGGCGCGACATCGTCCGCCAACATCTCCAGACGGCGATGGCGAACGACCAGAAGAACCGTGGTTGAAAATGGACGCCAAGCAGCTCGCCCCTATCCCGTTGATCCAGCTCTGCTATGTGAGGCTTGCGGTACAGCACGGCGCAGCCGCCGCTGCCTTCGTGACCGACGTCCTGGGGCTTCAGCGCATTACTGATGACAAGGAGCAATTTCTGTTCCGGTCGGACGAGCGCTTCCACACGCTTTGCCTCGTGGAAGACGCTGACAGGTCGAGCATCGGCGTGGAGATTGCCTCGGCCGATGACCTCGATCGAGCGGCCGATGCCCTGCAGCGAGACGGATTTGAAGTCCGCGAGGCATCGGCGGAGGAATGCAGCCGGCGTTTTGTCCGGCGCGCCCTGATCGTGCACGACGCGAGCGGCAATGAGATCGACCTTGTATCGCGCCCGGCGGTAAGCGGCCGGCGTTACTTTCCGAGCCGCGATGCGGGTGTCACCGGCTTGCAATGCGTGGGCCTTCGCACCCGCGCGATCGAGGATGACCTGAAGCTGTGGACCACGATCCTGGGAGCCACGGTCAGCGATTGGGTCGGCGATATTGCCTATCTCAGCATCGACCGGAAGCATCACCGGATTGCGCTCTACCCTTCCGATCGGGCCGGACTGCTCGACGTCTGCTACGGAGTCGAAAGTCTCGATTCGATCATGCAGAATCACTACTTCGCGCAGGAGCGACAGATCAAGATCCTTCACGGCCCTGGCCGTGAGGCCGCGTCCGGTCAGATCTTTCTGCGATTTGCCGGACCGGAAGGACACGTCTTCTCGTACGGGCATGGGCTGGCCGACATCGATGCCCGGCACCGTGCGAGGCAGTTTGCGCCAGCAGCTTTCTCACTATGCGAATGGGGAAGCGAATGCTCCGAGATTCCGGAGCTGCGGCAAGCCATCACCTGATCTCTGCAAAAGGAGCGCAACCATGATCCAGCTCAAGGATGTCACCTATGCGCGGCTGGGGGCCTCGAGCCTCGAGGAAGCCGAATCATTTGCGACCAGATGCCTTGGTCTTCAGGTCAGCGAGCGATCGCAGAACTCACTCTATCTGCGTTCGGACGAACGTGCGCATACGCTGTGCTACTTCGAAGGCGACCCGGCCGATCAGACCATCGGATTCGAGGTCGAGAACGAGAGCGAGTTGAACGAGGCCGCCACCACCCTGGACTCGCTTGGTCATCCGGTGCATGTCGGCGCAGCCGCCGAATGCTCGGCACGCAAGGTTCGCGCCTTCATCGGATTCAAGGATCCGAGCGGCAATCAGATCGAGCTTGTCGTTCGTCCGGAGCAGCATGGCCGCCGCTATTTTGCTGCACGGGACGCCGGCATCACCGGCTTCAGTCATGTCGGCTTGAATTCGACCAATCCAGTCCGCGACGAGAAGTTCTGGACGGAGGTCTGCAACGCGCGCGTCAGCGATCGCATCGGGGATATTGCGCTGATGCGCGTGAACGCGATCCACCACACCATCGCGCTTGCGCCGGCCAGAGGTCCCGGGATCCAGCACATCAATCATCAGGTGCAGAGCAACGACGACGTGCTGCGATCCTTTTATCACTTGTCCGAGCAACGGGTGCCGATCGTCTTCGGCCCTGGCCGTCACCCGACGTCCGGCGCGCGCTTCCTTTACTTCCAGGGCCCCGACGGCATGGTGTTCGAATATTCGGTTGGGGTGGACGAGATCGAGAACGAGGAAACGCATCGGCCGCGCCAGTTCGGATTCGAACCGACAAGTCTCTGCATGTGGGGATCGAAATCAAAGCGCGCGCGGTAGACGCGGCAAACGACACTCGGCAGGCAGCGTAGCGAGTCGGCGGTTCGAGTCAGGGAATCGCTACAAGAGCTGCTCGTTCTCAGTTGGATCAACGGAGCTGCGCAAATGCGCGGTGAAGGAGTGACGCTTTCTAGCTCCGAGAACTAATGTCGCTCGTCAGCACTCACCTGTCACCCTACCCTCGGAATTTTGGTCGTTCACGCGCACCAACCGGGGGCGGCGCGGCCCTACTTCAGAACGCCTGCACACCCTTGCTGTGATGAGATTTTTCTTGATCTCCCGGTGCACACGCCGCGTTCGAACCAATTGAAAAACTTAAACTCTCGTTCCAATCTATCATGGGGCCAATTTGGGCTAGTTGCAGCCAAATAGAGCAATCAAGAAAGTCTGCTTGCCTCAGCTCCGATCCGGCCCATTGCCGCTCAACGAAATCCTTGTCCCTCATCGCTCGCGAAATGCCTTCACCGGCAAGGTCGTGCGCGGTTGCGTTCTGCCAATGAAGAAGAAGGCATGGGCGGCCAAGTTCAAGAAATACGTGATCCTGGCCGGCGTCAACGAGCCGAAGAAGAGCTGCCATGGAGTGCGCAAAGCCCGCGCCGAAGTGGCTGCTTACGCCGACTGCACCGAGAGCCAGATGATGGCCATGTTCGGCTGGACCGATCCGAAAATGCCCGCGCACTACATCGCTCAGGCGAATCGAGAGAAGCTCGGCGTCAGTGGTATGGAAAAGATCATCGCGTTCGATCAGAGCCAGTCATTTGACGACTTTCTATGGGCACCTAAAGCGAACAACGTGCGAACGCCGCACGGGAACGGAGTGGTAACATTCCCGGGTAACACCCGGAAAAAAGCGTAAGGATTTCAAGGGAAAACGTGGGTATGGTGCGCTCGGAGGGACTCGAACCCCCACGATTTTACTCACTGCCACCTCAAGGCAGCGCGTCTACCAATTCCGCCACGAGCGCTTGGGATGCCGGAGGGAACCCTTGGGGCCGCCGCCGGATCGACGGCGCGGGATGTAACAAATCGGAAGGTGGGGGACAAGCCGGTAAGTGGCCTATCAACTATCTAACATCCGGGGATTTCGGCAGCATTTGCTTGACCTCGACCGCGATCCGGTTGCGGTCGACCAGCACCACGCCGCTGGCGATCGGCAGGTTGTTGGCGAGGATCTTGACCTCGTCGGCCTCGGTGGCATCCAGTTCGATGATGGCGCCGCGGGAAAGCCGCATGACCTGGTGGATGGGCATCGTGGTGGTGCCGAGCACCACCATGAGATCGACACTGACTTTATCGAGGGTAGGCACTTTTGAACCGCTAAACCGGGATTAGATTGTGGTTCCACCTGACCACGTGATGGTTAGCCAATGGTTAATGTCCGCCAAGACCTTGATTTGACGATTTTCGCGCACCCGGACGGCGGCGAAGCCGTGGAATGGCGGATTTCGGATGCTCCGGTGCCCTACCCTGACGCCGTCGCCGCGATGGAATCACGCGTCGCCGATATCGCGGCCGGGAAAGCGCCCGAACTGGTCTGGCTTCTGGAGCATCCCCCGCTCTATACGTCTGGCACCAGCGGCAAGGCCGGCGACCTCCTGGAGGCGCGATTCCCGATATTCGAGAGCGGGCGCGGCGGGCAGATCACCTATCACGGCCCCGGCCAGCGGGTGGCCTATGTGATGCTGGACCTGAAGCGGCGCCGGCCGGATGTACGCGCCTATGTCGCCTCGCTGGAGGAATGGATCATCCGCACCCTTGGCGCCTTCAATGTCAGCGGCGAGCGCCGCGAGGATCGCGTCGGCGTCTGGGTCAAGCGGCCCGACAAGGGACCGGGATTCGAGGACAAGATCGCCGCCATCGGCGTGCGGCTGAAGCGCTGGGTGTCCTTCCACGGCATCGCGATCAATGTCGAGCCGGATCTGGCGCATTTCTCCGCGATCGTGCCCTGCGGCGTGGTCGACCCGCGCTATGGCGTCACCTCCCTGGTCGACCTCGGCCTGCCGGTGACGCTCCCTGACGTCGACGTCGCGCTTCGTCAAGCCTTTGCTGAGGTGTTTGGCGCAGCCGAGGCGCGGCTGCCAGAGACGACTTAGGGCCGCGTACGGCCTCACAAAATCGCCTCGAACGCGCTGCGCAGCGTCTCGTGGCGGAAGACAAAACCGTTGCTGAGCGCTTTGTTGGGCAGCACGCGCTGACCGCCCAGCAATAGCTCCTTGGCAAAATCGCCCCCGACCCGGCGCAGCAGGCCGGCGGGGATGCGAAAGATCGCAGGGCGATGCAGTCGGCGGCCGAGTTCTTCGGTGAATTTGGCATTGGTCACCGGGATCGGCGCGGTCGCGTTGATCGGACCTGAGAGATCGGGCCTTGCGATCACATGGGCGATCAGGCGGACGAGATCGTCGCGCTCGATCCAGGACATCCATTGCCTGCCCGAACCGAGCGGCCCGCCGAGGCCGAACTCGAACGGCGTCAGCATGCGCGTGATGAAGCCGCCATCGGTGCCGAGCACCAGGCCGATCCGCAAGCAGACGACGCGGGCGCCGAATTCTTCTGCGGAACGCGCCGCTTTCTCCCAGGCCTCGCAGAGCTCGTGGCTGAAGCAGGCGTGCGACTTGGCCGATTCGGTCAGCACCTGGTCCTGCCACAGCCCGTACCAGCCGATCGCCGAGCCGCTGACAAGGACGGCGGGCTTGCGTTCGAGGCGCGCGATCAGTTTCACGACGTCGCCGGTGATATCGATCCGCGAGGCAAGGATCTCGCGACGTTTGGCCTCGGTCCACAGGCCATTGCCGATCGGCTCGCCCGCGAGATTGACGATGGCGTCGATCCTGGTCTCCGCCGGAATCTGATCGAGGCTCGTGATCAGCGTGATCGGCGGCGGCAATAGCTCCGCCTTCGCCGGATTTCGGATCAGCGCGATGACCTGATGGCCGGCGGCGGTGAGGCTTCCGACCAGCCGGTTGCCGATGAAGCCGGTGGCGCCGGTGACAAGCACGGTCTGCCGGCCGGGCAATCCCGTCACAAGCTCGCGCGCGGGCGCGACGGCCATGCGCGCCAGGCGTCTGGCGGCCGTGAAATCGCGCAAGCCGCAAAGCGCCGCGCCGACAGCGGCGGCCGCGGCCACGATGCTGAGAAGGTCCGTGTAAGCCGACTTGATCCCGGTCGGCTGCATCGCCCAGCCGATCAGGACCGGCAGCAGCAGGACCAAGATGGCGCCGTAATTGATCGCGAGCAGCGTATGATTGATACGCTCGCTCGCCGGCAACTTCCTGCTCAGATCCTCCTCGACGAAATCCATCAGCGTGATGACGACTTCTGCGACCAGCACGGCAATAATCAGCATAGCGAAAACGCCGTGCACCTCCAGCCAGCCGAGAATGAGGAAAAGCAGCGCATAGAACATGTTGCGCACGGCGTGGAGCTGCAGCTCGAAACGCTGCGACGGACGCGACGCCAGGCGCTCGGTGAACTCATGGTGATAGAAGGTGTCGAACACCCCCATCAGGATCTGAATGGCGATCAGGGTCCAAAGCAGCGGCGTCATGGCATGGCCTCCCTAAACACGGCAGACTGACGGATAAGCATGCCGAAGCGGGGATGAATGATCTCGAGCGTGAAGCGGAATTCATCGCCGCCGAGATCGCGATGGGTCACGGTGAGATCGCCCGGCGTGAGCCATTCCGGCAGCGGCAATCGGAAGGGACCAAGCTGCAGCGAATAGCCGGTGCTGCGAAACACCAGCGCGTCCTGCGCGACCGATATCTTCAGCGCCATGCTGATGCCGCAGCCGACATATTCCTCAAGCCCCGTCGGGCCGGCAAAGCGCTTGCAAGAGTGAATGACTTGCGGAAAGCCGTCGCTGCGCGTGGCGATGCGGCTCCATATCTGGCCGCCCGCGGCGGCATCCTCGGTCACCGTGACGATGGCCGGGACGCCGGTCTCGGAGCCAGTCGGCAGCGGCCCGCCGATCAGGCGCGCCGCCTGCGCCAGCCACCAGCCGGCGCGATTGAAGGTGACTTCATCGATCTCGCCAACATAGATGATGGTCCCGCCCTCGGCGAGGCGCTTCGAGAAGCGCCGCCAGACCGCGACCGGCAGCCGACCCCAATCTTCGTCGGCGAGCAGCGCACGAAACCTGTTGTCGTTGTGCAGTCTTGCGTTGGAAGCCGGTGATGTCTTGAGGCTGGATATCCTTGCTGACGCCATCGCATGCTCCCACTTGCTTGCCTATTTGGCTCTTCCTATCGGCAGCAGATTCACGATTTTCTCGCCGAGCTTGATCAGCGCGACCAGGCGCGGCCGCGGCACGTTGAGCATCTGGCTGTACCAGCGGTCGACGAGCTCCGTGAAAGCCAGCATCTCCTTGAGCCGCTTGCTCGCGACCGGGCTGATCGTGGGATCGTCGGCGGCGTCAGACACGGAGGCGCGAAGCGCTGCGATCGCCGGATCGATCTCCCGCTCCTTGCGGCCTGCGGCGATCCGCGCTGCGACTTCCCAGATGTCGGTTTCCGCTTCGAAATGATCGCGCCGGTCGCCGAGGATCGGCACGCGGCGGATCAGGTTCCAGGCAAGCAGCTCCTTGAGCGAATTGGAGACGTTCGAGCGCGCCATGCCGAGCGTGTCGGCGATGTCCTCCGCCGTCATCGGCGCTTCGGCGAGATAGAGCAGGCCGTGGATCTGGCTGACCGAGCGGTTGACACCCCACTCATCCCCCATGTCGCCCCAATGCAGGATGAAGCGCTCGACCGCGGGAGGAAGTTTTCTCTTGCCGGTCATTTCTGTCATGACAGAAATATCTGATAAAACGGAGCGAGTGTCAACCGGTGCCCCGGCGGGATTTTGCCGCTTCGGTCCGATGGGCAGGCTCAGGAGGAATCCCTGCCGGGAATCAAATGTCAGATGCGACCCACTAGATGCTAGGCAGCATCCCGCCGTCGAGCCTGAGGTTGACACCGGTTATGTATCCCGCTCTGGGACTGACGAGGAATGAGATGGCATCAGCTATCTTCTAGTGTTCCGACGCGGCCGACGGGTACCTGGGCGAACATGGGCAGGACGGTCTGTTCAATCAGTTTCCATGGAGAGCCGTCCGCAAGCCCGCGCTCTGCTGCGACCTCGCGGAACCGGGTATCCAGCCTGGCGCTACGTATCGTGCCAGGCGACACCGTGTTGACCGTCACGCCATCGGCCGCAACGGCTTTGGCCATCGACGCCGTCATGGCGTTCATCGCCGCCTTGCAGGCGGAGTAGTCGGGCCTGGAGGCCGGAGGCATCAAACCAACTAGGCTGGAAATGTTTACGACACGTCCCCACCTGGCTGCCTGCATCCTCGGTAGCAGCCGGGTAGTCACCCTCACGGCGGCGAGGACGTTGCGGTCGTAGGCGGACGCCCAAGAAGCTGGGCGACTGTTCGTCCAGTCTTCGGCATCGCCTGAACCGCCGGCATTGTTGACCAGGATGACTATCGGGCCGGCCAGGGCCTGTGCCTCATCGACCAGGCGCCACACTTCATCGTCAACAGTGAGGTCTCCGACCACGGCATGAGCATGTCCTCCCTGCGCGGAGATGTCGTGAGCGACCCTCTCCGTCTGGTTTCGATCGCGTCCGTGGACGACGACGATCGTCTCCTCGCGAGCGAGCCCTCTGGCTATCGCTTCTCCTATGCCTTTGCTGCTCCCGGTAATGAGCGCGACCTTTCCGTCCAGTTTCAAATCCATTGCCGAGCACCTACCTTGAAGTCGACGGCTCATAGAATGGACGGAACGATGACCGAGACAATTACGCACTTAAAAGTGCCCATAGGACACGAGGAGCGGTCAGCTTGCCTTGGCCCCGACGGTTCTGTCGCACATGTCACCAGAATGCTTCGAATGATCACCGGACGCTGGAAGCTGCCGATCTTGTTCCGCCTCTACGCGGCGCCATCATTGCGGACCTTGCAGTTGAAAAGGGACATGCCGGGCGTTTCGCAGAAGATGCTCACACAGCACCTGCGGGAGCTGGAGAATGATCGCCTGATCGAGAGAAGAGACTTCGGCGAGCAGCCGCCGCGCGTCGAATATCAACTCACCGATAGGGGGCGAGGGCTTATGCCTGTGCTCATGGAGGCAAGGGCGTTTTCGGTACGCTACCCTGTCTAGAATTCGCCTACGCCCTGAAGTCGTCACGAGACGCCGTCAGCGAGGTCGCGCCCGCCAAACCTCCGACGACCGCGGCCGCCCAATGGCGTCCCCAGTTTATGGTGGTTATACCGTGGGCAGGACCGAAAAACCCTCGCCTGCGTCGCGCAGGTTCAGGAGATCGGGGCTGCCGGCATCGTGCTGCGCGGCATCGACACGCGCCGCGCTCGGTCCGCGCTGGCACGCGGCGATCATATCGGACACAACGGTCTCGGGCCCGGCAAACACCGCTTCGACGCTGCCGTCCCGTCGGTTGCGCACCCAGCCCTCGAGTCGGCGCACGCGCGCCTCGTATTCGACCCAGGCGCGGTAGCCGACGCCCTGGACGCGACCGCGGATCATGACATGACGGATCGTGTCGCTCACTTCTTCAGTCCGAGGAATTCGCTGCTGCGCGCTTTCATCTCAGCCTCGCGCATCGCACGGCCGGTCAGTTGCGGGGATGGCAGCCCTTTCAGGCTTTTCGGCGACGCGCCCTCGCGCAGCGCCTTCAGCGTCTCGTAGACCGCCTGCGTCGCCGCTGCGAACGGCGCATGGCCTTGCAGCGCAATCCGCACGCGCAGGCCCGCGAGATAATCCGGCGCGGCCATCTCCTCCGGCGCACCGCCAAGCACGATCGGCAGTGTCGTTGCCGCGGAGATCGCTTCCAGCTCCGCCTTGACCTTGATGCCGGTGAAGAACAGCGCATCGACACCGGTGGCCTCATAGGCCTTTGCTCGCGCGATCGCATCGTCAAGGCCGGTGATCGACACCGCGCCGGTGCGGCCAATGATGACAAGCGATGGATCGCTGCGGCCGTCGAGCGCGGCCTTCATCTTGCTGACACCTTCATCGAGCGGGATCAGTTGCGTCTTGGCCTGACCAAACGCCTGCGGCAGCAAGGTGTCCTCGATGGTGAGGCCGGCGGCGCCGGCGACCTCGAGCTCCTGCACGGTGCGGCGGACGTTGAGCGCGTTGCCATAGCCGTGGTCGGCATCAACCAGCACAGGAAGAGCCGAAGCCCGTGACATCCGCCGCATCTGCTCGGCAAGCTCAGTCAGCGTGATCAGGGCGATATCGGGATCGCCGAGCACCGCGAGCGAGGCAACGGAGCCGCCGAACATGCCGACCTCGAAACCGAGATCCTCGGCGATCCGGATCGACGTCGCATCATAGACCGAGCCCGGTCGGACGCAGCCGGTGCCCGCAAGGATCGAACGCAGTGCTTCGCGTCGCGCGCGGAAGGTCATGGAAATTCTCTCTATCTCAGCTTCGGCGCGATCCTTTCGGAGAACTGATGTCTACGTTCCGGATCATGCCTCACGCGAATTCGAGGATCAGGGCGTCGACCGCCAGCGTTGCGCCGGGCGCGGCGTGGATCTTCTTCACCGTGCCGTCGCGCTCGGCGCGCAGCACGTTCTGCATCTTCATGGCCTCGACGACCGCAAGCGTCTCGCCGGCCTTGACCTCCTGCCCTTCGCTGACCGCGATCGACACCACCAGCCCCGGCATCGGGCACAAAAGCTTCTTGCCGGTATCGGCGGCCGACACTACCGGCATCAGACGCGCCGACGTCGCTTCGGCTTCGGTGAAGACGTAGATCGAAACCTCAAATCCCTGGTGCGCGAGGCGGAAGCCGTTGTTGATCGGGCGCACCTGCATCGCCACGAACTGGCCGTCGATCGTGCCCTGCCACACCGGCTCGCCCGGCACCCAGCTCGAGACCAGGTTGTGCGGATTGCCCGGCAGCCCATCGCTGCCGATGAAGCGCACCGCGATGCCGTCGGCCTCGCGCGCGACATCGAGCGCGACCTCGTCGCGGTCGAGCCACACCGCGCGACGCCGCTCCCGCTGCACCAGTCGGCCATTCATCTGGCCCGAGATCTGCCGCTTGCGCTCGCCGAGCACGTGGTCGATGGCGGCGGCCACCGCCGCCAACCGTCGCGCGATCTCGCCTTCCGGCGGCCGCGCCGAAAATCCCTTTGGATATTCCTCCGCGATGAAGCCGGTGGAGAGCTTTCCCTCGCGCCAGCGCGGATGGTTCATCAACGCCGACAGGAACGGAATGTTGTGCCTGATGCCGTCGACATAGAAGGCATCGAGCGCGCTCGACTGCGCTTCGATGGCCGCCGCCCGCGACGGCGCGTGCGTGATCAGCTTGGCGATCATCGGATCGTAATGGATCGAGATCTCGCCGCCCTCCTGCACGCCGGTATCGTTGCGGACAGTGATGCCGTCCTGGCTCTTCTCGGCCGGCGGACGATATTTCACCAGGCGCCCGATCGACGGCAGGAAGTTGCGGAACGGGTCTTCGGCATAGACGCGCGATTCGACCGCCCATCCCGTCAGCGTCACGTCCTTCTGCGCGAGGCTGAGCTGTTCGCCGGCGGCAACGCGGATCATCTGCTCGACGAGATCGATACCGGTGACGAGCTCGGTGACGGGATGCTCGACCTGCAGGCGCGTGTTCATCTCCAGGAAGTAGAAGCTCTTGTCCTGGCCGGCGACGAACTCGACCGTGCCGGCAGAGTCGTAGTTCACCGCTTTCGCCAGCGCGACCGCCTGCTCGCCCATCTTGCGGCGCGTGGTCTCATCAAGCAGCGGCGACGGCGCCTCCTCGATGACCTTCTGGTTACGGCGCTGGATCGAGCATTCGCGTTCGCCCAGATAGATCACATTGCCGTGCTTGTCGCCGAGCACCTGGATCTCGATGTGGCGGGGATCAACGATGAACTTCTCGACGAAGACGCGGTCGTCGCCGAACGACGATTTCGCTTCGGCCTTCGCGAGGTTGAAGCCCTCCTCGACCTCGGCCTTGGAATGCGCGATCCGCATGCCCTTGCCGCCGCCGCCCGCGGAGGCCTTGATCATCACCGGATAGCCGATCTCGTCGGCAATCCGCACCGCATGCTTGCCGTCCTCGATGACACCGAGATGGCCGGGCACGGTGGAGACCTTGGCCTTCGCCGCCGCCTTCTTGGATTCGATCTTGTCGCCCATCGCGGCGATGGCACCGGGGTTGGGGCCGATGAAGACGATGCCGGCCTCATTCAGCGCGCGCGGAAACGCCTCGCGTTCGGACAAGAAGCCGTAGCCGGGATGGACGGCTTCCGCGCCGGTCTTGCGGCAGGCGTCGACGATCCTGTCGATCAACAGATAGCTCTCCGCCGCCGGCGGCGGGCCGATCAGCACGGCCTCATCGGCCATCTCGACATGCAACGCATCGCGGTCGGCCTCAGAGTAGACCGCTACCGTCTCAATCCCCATACGGCGCGCAGTCTTGATGATCCGGCAGGCGATCTCGCCGCGATTTGCGATCAGGATTCGTTTGAACATGTTCTTCTTGCTTGAGCGTTTGGGCAGGATCCTCGCCCGCAATGTGGTACGGGCGGTGGGCGTCTCAATTGACGTGGTACAGGAAAACTCAGGAGAGGCAACGGTCTATATGGAGGCAGCCGGCTTGCGCCCGGCTCCCGAAGCCATCAACCCGAATAGGTATTAAATCTACCACGCACATGGGCGCGAGAGACGGCCTTCATCAGCTCGCTGACCTCGTTCTCCAGATAGTCGTTGGCCACGATCAGCGCGCGGACGGTGGCCCGCATATCCCCGCCGCAGGCCGCGATCGCCTCATCAACGGCAGCCTCCAACGTGTCGATATCCTCGGTGCTGGCACTGGGAAGAGAGGACATCTGGCGATTTCCGGGATGCGGGACGGATATCAATGTTCTCTTTTTGTTCTATGATGTCAACCACGGATCGGTCACTGTCGACCGGTTCCGGCGGCTTTTTCCCAACCCGGAATAGCTTCGCGGGGGGTTCGTGCTAGAAGGCTTTCCCCGCACGCCATCCCATCGATGCAGACCATGCCATTACGCACATTGATCGCAGGGCTGATCCTGATAGCCCTTCCAGCGAGCCAAGGCTTCGCCGCCAACGCTACCGTCAGGGACGGCAGCACGCTTCAGCTCGGCAACGTGACCTACCGGCTCGATGGCATCGACGTGCCGCCGATCGACCAATTGTGCATCGACGAGCATGCCGAGAGCTGGACCTGCGGCATCGAGGCCCGTGACCAGTTGAGGAAGCTGATCGGCGACCGTCAGGTCCGCTGCGACGATCTCGGCCCCGACCCGACCTACGAGAAACGACATCTCGGCGTGTGCAAGATCGAAGGCGACCCGACCAGCCTCAGCGAGGTGATGGTCCAGCGGGGCTTTGCCCTGAATGTCGAGGCATCCGCCACCGGCCGCTTCAAGCCTGAGGAGGCGCGAGCCAGGGAAGACCGCCAGGGCATGTGGAAAGGCTGCTTCGTTGCCCCGCAGGAGTTCCGGCGCGGCAAGCAGGAGGGCGTGCTGCTGGGCGCATCATGCCCCGCCGATCGCGATCGCGCGATCCGCGACGTGCTCTTCCCT
This sequence comes from Bradyrhizobium sp. Leo170, assembly GCF_004296405.1. Classification (GTDB taxonomy): domain Bacteria; phylum Pseudomonadota; class Alphaproteobacteria; order Rhizobiales; family Xanthobacteraceae; genus Bradyrhizobium. The sequence goes on along the minus strand of NZ_PSRR01000020.1, from coordinate 7,759 downwards.
GAAGATCTCCCGATGCCTGCAAGCTGCAACATCAAGGGCAAGTTCGCCGTGCGCGCCCGCGTCACCGGCGATATCGGCATCTATCATTTGCAGGCGTGCCGCAGTTACCCTGGATTAACCAAGCCGGACCGCTGGTTCTGCTCGGAAGATGACGCGCAGGCCGCGGGGTTCCGCAGGGCCTACAACTGCCGGCCCGGCACCAAGGCCAAATGACGCTGGCAAGCCCTCTTCCGTTGTGTGAGACTACGGAAAGAGGTCGCCCGCCCCGATGTCGCCAGACCCTATGAACGTCCTTCCCGAGACGGTCGCCGCTGAACGGCTGCGCCAGCATCTGGAAGAAATTGCGCGCGAACGCGACCGCGCCCATCGCGCGTTACAGGAGCGCGAGGCGGAGCTTGCCCGGATCCAGCGTATCGGCCGCGTCGGCGGCGTCGAGGTCGATTTCCGCGAGGGCGTCCGCAACCGCCGCTCGCCGGAATACCTGATCGTCCATGGGCTGGGGTGGGATGCGGTGAACGAGACCCACGAGGATTGGGTCGACCGCATCCACCCCGAGGATCGTGAGCGCGCGATCAGGCATTTCTTCGATGCCCTGGCCGGGACGAGCGAAGATTACGTGGCGGAATACCGGATCCTCCGTCCGAGCGACGGCGAGACCCGGTGGATCGCCGTCATCGGGGAAATCGAGCGCGACCGCGACGGCCGCGCACTCCGTCTGGTCGGTGCCCATATCGACATCACCGAACGCATGCTCGCGCAGGAAAAGCTGCGCGAAAGCGAGGAGCGCTTCCGCCTGATCGCCGACAGCGCGCCGGTTCCGATCTGGGTGACCAAACTCGACCGCACCCGCTCCTTCGCCAACCGGGCCTATATCGATTTCCTCGGCCTTCCCTTCGAAGAAGCCATCAAGTTCGACTGGCGCAAGCGACTGCACCCCGACGACGTGTCGCGCATCGTGCAGGAATCGATCGCGGGCGAAGCCTCGCTCAAGCCTTTCGTGCTGGAGGCGCGCTATCTGCGCGCCGACGGCGAATGGCGCTGGCTCAGGTCGGAGTCGCAACCGCGCTGGGATCCGACCGGCAACCATATCGGCTTCATCGGGGTCGCCCACGACATCACCGCGGCCAAGCAGGCCGAGATCGAGCTGCGCCGGCTGAACGAGACGCTCGAATTGCGTATTTCTGAGCGCACCGCGCAGCTCGAGGCCAGCGAAGCGCAAATGCGCGCGATCTTCGAGACCAGTCACCAGTATCAGGTGCTGCTCAATCAGCACGGCGACGTGCTCGATGCCAACCGGACGGCACTGACCGGCATCCGCGCCGAGGCCCGCGATGCCATCGGCAAGCCGTTCTGGGAAACGCCCTGGTTCGCCGCGACCGACGACTTGCCCAAGCTGGTTCGCAACGCCTTCGTGGCGGTCATGAAGGGCGACGACGTCAAGACCGAGATGATGCTGCGGCTTCCGGTCGGCGAACGCTATTTCGATTTCGCGATGCGGCCGCTCCGCGACCAGCACGGCACCGTGATCGGCGCCGTGGCCGAAGCCGTCGACATCACCGAACGCCGCCAGGGCGAAGAGGTGCTGCGGCAATCGCAGAAGATGGAAGCCGTCGGCCAGCTCACCGGCGGCGTGGCCCACGACTTCAACAATCTGCTGACCATCATCCGCTCCGCGACCGACTTCATGCGCCGCCGCGACCTGCCCGAAGAGCGCCGGCATCGCTACATCGACGCGATCTCCGAGACGGTGGAGCGCGCCTCCAAGCTGACCGCGCAGCTATTGGCGTTCGCCCGCCGCCAGCCGCTGAAGCCGCAGGTCTTCAATGTCGGCGCGCAGGTCGAGGGCGTGACCCAGCTTATCCGGCCGCTGGTCGGCGCGCGCATCCAGATCGACGTCGAGATCGACGCCCCCGATTGCTTTGCGATCGCCGACATCGCCCAATTCGAGACCGCGCTGATCAATCTCGCGGTGAACGGCCGCGACGCCATGGACGGCGAAGGCCGCCTCGCGATTACGGTGCGGAAGGTGCGGGGCATCCCTGCCCTGCGCGCCCAGCCGGCGCGCCGCGGCGAGTTTGTCGCGATCACCATGGCCGACACCGGCACCGGCATCGCGCCCGATCATCTGCAATCGATCTTCGAGCCGTTCTTCACCACCAAGGAAGTCGGCAAGGGAACCGGGCTTGGCCTGAGCCAGGCATTTGGCTTTGCCAAGCAGTCCGACGGCGACATCGATGTCGTCAGCACGCTCGGACGAGGCGCGGCCTTCACGATCTATCTGCCGCAGGCAGCACGACCGGCCGATGCGGCATCCGCTGCAGCCATCGCCAGCGAGCCGGCAACCACGGGCCGCGGCTATCGCGTCCTCGTCGTGGAGGACAATGACGAGGTCGGGCAATTCTCCACCGAGCTGCTCGAAGATCTCGGATACTCGGTCAAACGCGTGGCGAATGCCAATGCGGCGCTTGCCCTGTTGTCCGAAGACGAGTTTTCCGCCGACCTCGTATTCTCCGACGTCATCATGCCCGGCATGAACGGCGTGGAGCTCGCCAGCGTGATCCGCGACCGCTATCCCGGGCTGCCCGTGGTCCTGACCAGCGGATACAGCAACGTGCTCGCCGAAAACGCGCATCGCGGATTCGAGCTGATCCAGAAACCCTACTCGGTCGAGTCGCTGTCGCGCATCTTACGGAAAGCGATCGCAGATCGCGGGGCAATCTGAGCGCGTCTCCTTCTATTTGGCCGCGATATCGATGAGGGCGATGCCGAGATCAGCCCTCTTCTTCCTGCGCAGCTTTGCCGGCGTTTCCGTCAGCACGACCTCGAGCGTCGGCCGCACCGCGCCCGCGAGCAGATGGCCGCCGCGCGTGGAGCCATCCGACAGCCCGAGCACGATGTGGACGTGCAGGCTGGCCTTGCCGTCATCGCCGATCGCGACGTCGCCGATCGCGCTCAGCACCTCGCATTGCTCGTTGACCTCGATCTTCCGGTAGGATTTCGAGCCGAAATCGAACCAGCCGACGGTCGCCCGCTCGAGCGCACCGATCGCGGTCAACGCCGCCGCGGAAATCCTCGCCTCGTTGGCGAACTTCGTCAGCGCCGCGAACGCTTCCTCGCCGGTGTCGAGGATGACGACATGGACCTGCGCACCCGGCTCGTCTGAGACCAATTGGCTTCGCATCGGCTGGCTCGCTTCGTCAGGCTGCGCTGCGCTGGGCGTGGCGGCCTTCCTTCACCTCCTCGATGATCTTGGCACTGAAGGCCTCGAGATCGCCGGGATTGCGGGACGTGATCACGCCCTGGTCGGTCACCACCTGGGAATCTTCCCACTTGGCGCCGGCATTCATCACGTCGGTCTTGATCGACTTGTACGAGGTCATCCGCCGCCCCTTGGCGATGCCGGTTTCGATCAGAAGCCAGGGCGCGTGGCAGACCGCCGCGACGACCTTCTTGGCGTCGAATATATCCTTGATGAACTTCAGCGCCTTCGGCTCGATCCGCAGCAGGTCAGGATTGATCTGTCCGCCCGGCAGTACGATCGCGTCGTAGTCGGACGCGGAGACCTGGTCGAGCGTCTTGTCGACCTTCGCCGGCCGGCCCCAATCCTTCATGTCCCAGCCCTTGATCTCGCCCGCGGCCAGCGAAACCACGTCGACGGCGGCGCCAGCCTTCTTGAGCCGATCGCGCGGTACTTCCAGTTCCGACTGCTCGAACCCGTGAGTTGCGAGAATTGCGATCTTCTTGCCTTTCAAGTCCATGGGAAACTCCGTCGCAGTGCATGGGAGATGCCGACCAATCGACAATGCCGAACATCGTTCCTGCGCAACGGCGAATTGATCCGGCCTCCCCGGGAACCGACGCGGACGCTATTTCGGATTCGGCTCGACGAGCCCCGCCGCCGGATCCTGCAACTTGCCCTCACGCGCAAGCTTCACGGCGTTGCCGAGCGCGCGCGCAACATTCAAGGTCTCTTCCTGAAACGCGCTATCCTTATCGAGCGCTTGATGTGAGGTCGCGTAAGGCCCCATGTAGCCGATATAGCCGTCGAGCTCGCCGGTTCGGCCGATCGAGATCAGCCTCATATCCGTCAGCCAATCCGATAGCGACCGTCGCATCGTTTCCGCGCCAGCGGAATCGCCGTGCACGACGAGTCCGAAGTAGCGGCCGGCGAGATGGCGCGGATAAGGCCAGCCCTTCAACTCGAGTGCCTTGGCTTCATCGGCGTGTTTGCCATGGGTCGAGGTCGGATCGGGATTGCAGCCATCGGCGCAGACCATCCGGTCCATCATCGCTTTCAGCCCAGTCGGCGCATGATACCAATTCACCGGCGACACGATCAGGATGCCATGCGCCGCCACCCATAGTGGATAGATCTCATTCATCCAGTCGTCGGTCTGGCCAAGCGCGTAGTTCGGGTAGCAACTGCAGGGCCAGTGACAGAGCGCAGGCGAAGTCGAGACGCAGGACTTGCAGGGATGGATTTGCTTGCCGTACTCGGACGCCAGCCGCGAGAGATCGAGAATGTCGACGGCAAGTCCCATCTCGACGAACACAGGCTCGGCGAGCTTGACCAATCGCCAGCTCTTGGACATTTCACCGGGACAGGTATGCTCGCTGCGCGAGGAGCCGTTGATGATCAGGATGCGCGGTCTCTCCGCCGCATCGTCGTGGCGCTGCTGCGCCGCCAGAATCGCCTCGCGCGCAGCAAGCCAATCCACCGCAAGTTCGTATTCCGGATCGACGAAGCCCGGCCCCGCTTTGCGCGTCAGCGGCGACTTGCGCGAATGACTGTAGGCATCCCACGCCGCGTCGATGATGGCGTCGATCTCCCGCTGCAGCGGCCCGAAGGCGGGATCGACGAAACGGCTGCGACAGCGTCGCGCGAACTCCTCGCGCAGCAATTTGACCGGCGGCATCCCCTTGCGGACGTCCGGCGCCGTCATGTCGCACCCCACCCTGCATGAACGTTAGATGACATGTCGCGTTAACAATATGACATCGGCGACGGTTCCGGCGCGGCGAGAAAGGAGTGCGGCCACTGTGTCCGAGAAGCTGGATCGCAAGGTCAAGACGGCGCTCGACGAAACCCGTCTGCTCGTCCTGGGCATCCAGGTCCTGCTCGGCTTTCAATTCCAGGCCTTCTTCCAGACCGGGTTTCCGGCGCTCTCCTCCGCGTCGAAAATGCTCTGCGCCGTCGGACTTGCGCTGCAGACGCTTTCGCTGGGGCTCCTGATCGTCCCCTCAATGGAACACCGGTTGGTCGAGCAAGGTTCTTCGTCGAAGCGCCTGGTCCGCGCGACCTCGCTCTATGCGACCGCCGGCTTGGTTCCCTTCTCCTTGAGCCTCGGAGTTGCCACCTATGTGGTGATCGAGGGACATTTCGGCTGGCTTGCGGGATTCACAAGCGGACTAGCGCTGGTACTCGCATCAAGCTTTGCATGGTTCGGATTGGAGCTGTTTCACCGGGAGAGACCCCTAATGCCCGATTCAGGAGGAACAACCCCGCTCGCGACAAAGGTCGACCAGTTGCTGACCGAAGCGCGCGTCATCATCCCCGGCGCGCAGGCCCTGTTCGGCTTTCAATTCATCGCCATGCTCACCAGCGGATTTGAAGAAATGCCGCAAACGGCAAAAATCGTGCATGCCGTCGCGCTCGGCCTTGTCGCCATGAATGTCATCCTCCTGATGACGCCGGCTTCCTTGCACCGGCTTTCCTATCGGGGCGCGGATTCTGCGAGCTTTCTGCGCATTGCCTCCGCGCTGGTGACAGTGGCGCCGCTTTTTCTGGCTGCCGGCATCGCCGCAGAGAGCTATGTCGTGCTCGGCAGGATCACCAACCGCGAACTCGCCGCCACTTACGCGGTGGCGAGTTTTCTCGTGCTAATCGGATTCTGGTACGCTCTGCCGCTGATCGTGCGATGGACACGCAATCACCGCAAGCCTTGACGCCGCGGGGTCACTTGCGATTTTTGTCCAGCGCCTGCGCCATCTCGAGATGGTGACGCAGCGTCGGGAGCGTGTTGCCGGCCCAATCCTTCAGCTTCGGATTGTCGCCGCTCTTGGCGTAGCGTTCGAACAGCGACACCGCATCCTTGTGGGCGCTCACCTGCATCGGGTTATATTGACTTGCAAAGTTCTCCGGTTTGGTGTCGCGCAGCTTGTCGAGCTTGCTTTGCGAAGACGAATCCAGGCCCGATGGAATCTGCACGCCCTCGCTGCTCGTGACCAGGCCCTTCAGTTCGCTGCTGGTCTTGGTGTGATCGGCGATCATCTGGGACGCGAATTTCTTCTCCTCCGCATTGCCCTTCTGCTCGGCGAGCTTGCCTGCCTCGATCTCCAGCATGTCGCTGGTCGCCGCTTCCTTGACGAAATCGGCCGTCGAGGGAGCGACGCCCAATACCGAATTGACGCCGGTCTTCTCGCCGACCGATTGCGCGGCTGCCGAGGTGGAAATAAAGGCGACGGCAACTGCCGCCACCACGATCGATCTCTTCATGGTCCTTGCCTCTCGTAAGGCTTGCCTCTCGTAAGGGTTGTGAGCGGCAAACCCGTGGCCGGAATTTTGGTTCCTACGAGGGGGTGCGCTCGCGAAACCATCACGGCTGTCAGAGGTTTATAGTCTCGAAGGGAGACTCTGATGGCGCTTTTTCGGGTGCAGCCAACCCGCGCTGACAAGGCAATCGCCGACACCGTGTCGGAATACACGACGCCGACAACCGAGCGCGCTGCCGAGGTGCTGACGTGGGGCGCGGACGAGCACGTCATCTGCGCGCTTGCGCTGGGCTGGTGGCTTTATTCGCGCAACAAGGACGCAAAGCAGCGTCGCAGCAGCAGCCACGTCCTCCTGACCACGATCGTGACGGCCGTCCTGCCCCACGTGCTGAAAACGGTATTCGACCAGGAGCGGCCCGATCGACGGACAGCCCGAGGTCACCTGCATGGCGTCCCGTTCTCCGGCAAGCCTGAGGACGCCTTTCCGTCAGGCCACGCGATTCACGTCGGCGCAATCGCCTCAGCCGCGACCGTGCTTCCGCCGGCAAAGCGCAACGTGGTCTGGGCAATCGGTGGAGGCCTTGTGCTGACACGCGTCGTCCTGCTCGCGCACTGGCTGAGCGATGTCGTTGCCGGCCTTGCGATCGGCGCTGCTATCGAACGGCTGCTGCGGCTTATCACAGGCTACGGCGAGGATCGGCACGAATGCTGAAACGTCGCCGATCAGGCGGCGTCCTCCACTTCAGCCGTTTCGGATGCCAGCATCGCGCGGATCTCCCGCGCCGTGCGCGCCGCGCTGAACAGATAACCCTGCATCTGGGTGCAGCCCAGCATGTGCACTGTGTCGCGCTGCTGCTCGGTTTCGACCCCTTCCGCCGTCGTGATCATATCGCGGTCGGCCGCGATGCTCACCACCGCGCGGATGATCGACGCCGACGAGCTATTGCGGGTGACTTCCTTGACGAAGCTGCGGTCGATCTTGATCTTGTCGAACGGGAAGCGCTGCAGATATTGCAGCGAAGAATAGCCGGTTCCGAAATCATCCAGCGCGATGTGAACGCCGAGCGCGCGGAGCTGGTTGAGCGCGACCAGCGCGGCATCATCGTCCGCGATCAGGACCGCCTCCGTGATTTCGAGCTCTAGGCGGCGCGGATCGAGCCCGCTCTCGGCCAACGCCGCCGCGACCTTCAGCGACAACGCTTCCGACTTGAACTGAATCGGCGACACGTTGACCGCCACCCGCACATGGGCGGGCCAGGTGGCAGTC
>NZ_PSRR01000019.1 GCF_004296405.1 Bradyrhizobium sp. Leo170 | reverse complement strand
GTTCCAGATTGCCTTCCACGAAGCGCCGCTTGGTCCGGTACACGGTGGAGCCGCCCACCGCCACGGTGCGCACAATTTCCTCGTCGCTGCGGCCGGCATCCGCCGCCAGCAGAATCTGGGCTCGCTTGAGTTTGCGGGCAGCGCATTTGCCCTTGCTCAGCATCGTGGTCAGTTCGTCGCGTTCGGCTTGGCTCAGTTCGACTCGATAACGTATATTCATCTCGGCCCCCTTTGTCGGAGAGCCGGATGAATCGACAAATGAATCGGAAATCAGGCCTCGCCCGCCGCCCCGGCGCGCAAGGCTTCACCGAAAAGCAGGGCGAGTACCTCGCTTTCATCTACACCTACTCGCACATGTTCCGGTGCGCCCCCGCCGAAGCCGACATGCAACGCCACTTCCAGGTTAGCCCACCCTCGGTTCATCAGATGGTCGTCACCCTCGAACGAGCCGGTCTTATCCGACGTCAACCCGGCGTCGCACGAAGTATCGAGCTCCTCGTTCCTCCAGACGAAATCCCAATCCTCAAATGGCTCGAAATCAACCAGTCAAATCCTCTGTGACGAGGTACTAGTCTGACTGAGTCACAAAACCGCCGGCCAGAATCAGTGATGGTTGAAGCATGGACCATCAGCCGATGAGGCCGACATGAGCAGGCGTGGCACCAAGACGAGCGAGAAGCGATTTGCGGCGTATTTGGAAGGGCTTGCCAGTGTTATCGATCATGCTGATCGGAAGGCGCCGCTGCGCGACTATTGCGTCGGCCTGATTGCCTGTGGCGGTCGCAAAAGCGTGGAGCCGATGGCGGCGGTGACAGCTCCGGAACGGACGGCCGCCCAGCATCAATCACTGCTGCATTTCGTCGGCAGCGGCGCCTGGTCGGATGAGAAGGTGCTGGGCAAGGTACGCGAGATGGTCCTGCCGGCGATTGAACGCCAAGGCCCCATCGAAGCCTGGATCATCGACGATACCGGATTTCCCAAGCAGGGGCGCCATTCAGTTGGAGTTGCACGGCAATATTGCGGGCAGCTCGGCAAGCAGGATAATTGTCAGGTGGCGGTCTCACTGTCGATTGCCAACCACCACGCCAGCCTGCCTGTCGCCTATCGTCTTTATCTTCCGAAGGAATGGACTGAGGACCGCGATCGGCGGCGAAAGGTGGGCATTCCTGCCGAAGTCGGCTTCCGAACCAAGCCGGAGATCGCGCTGGGGCAGTTGCGGTGGGCTTGTGCGAGCGGCCTTCCGCGCGGTGTCGTGCTGATGGACGCGGGCTATGGCAACAACAGCGACCTGCGCACGGAGATCACGGCGCTGGGATTGACCTATGTGGCGGGTCTTCTGTCGAGCCGGCACCGGTCCCTTGCCGCCGAAGCCATGGTCGGGCCGCGGCCGTCCACCGAAACTGATGCGCCGCAACCGTCAGCATCAGCCGGCCGCCGTCAAGGCGCTCGCGATCGGCCTGCCGGCCAAAGCTTGGCGCACCATCACCTGGCGGCAAGGAACGAAAGCTGACCTCGCGCTTTGCACGCGTGCGGGTCCGTGCCGCGCATCGTGATTATTGGCAAGCCACCCGGCGATTGGAGGAATGGTTGCTGATCGAATGGCCGAAAGGCGAGGACCAGCCTACCAAATACTGGCTCTCGACATTGCCGGATGATGTGGCATTCCGGACGCTCGTTGAGACGGCTAAATTGCGCTGGCGCATCGAACGCGACTATCAGGAACTCAAGCAGGAGGTCGGGCTCGGCCACTTCGAGGGACGCGGCTGGCGCGGCTTTCATCATCACGCAACGATGTGCATTGCAGCCTACGGATTCCTGATCTCCGAGCGGGAGACGATTCCCCCCTCAGGCGCTCGGCGCGACCGGCCGATCCCGCTCGATCGCGTTCCCGCAGATTACAGACCCCGCGGATCTGCCGCTGCGGACCCAACGTCACATTCCAAATTCGATCGCGACGATGCGACGGCGGCTCGAACATGGGCTCGTCCGAACGCTGTCGAGATGTCCTTGTTGTGCGATCAAGTTCGACCACTACACAGATCATCGTTTGTGACGCAGTAAGACTAGAGGGCTACATGGCGACGCTGTCGGACTGCAAGGTTGCTGGAATGGCAGCAGCCGCGAGCAAAGTTGTTCCCGGCTACGGCTTGGGCTTGCCACGACCTCGCTAGCTTTGGACGGTGAAGCCATGATCGGGGTATGTCGACATTTTAAGGGAGTTGCGGGAACAGCGCGAGCTATATGCACCCACGTCTGCGGAGGCCTTCGGAGATCTAGATCAGCGTGAACTACTCGCGTTTCCTTGTCGATCAAGAGCCGTTCTGACGAGGTCGCAGAGACCTTCCGTCTCTTAAGGCCTTTCGTGGGCTGCAGACTCCTGCCGACCGTCGACGCATCATCGAGATAGTCGAGTGTATGTCAGCGGACGTCGAACCCCGGAGCATCGCTCACCCACCGGTCGACGAGAGCAAGTCCTGAGAAGGCTTGTGTCAGGCAATTCCTAAAGAACTGCCATTGCATTGCACTCGACGAATGAAAGTTCCTAGACTTGCCAAGGCCGCGACGGCGGCGTGGACGACTGAAGTGATAACGCCTCTTAAGGTTGATAGATTTGCCAGATGTTGCTGCATCGAGCCTGGCCCGGCCAGGAGGGCGTCCCTCCAGACGTTCAACCTGGCACGGCAAGAATATAACGCTTTAGGCCACTCCACCCGGCATCGGACATGCAGGTGTGTTCAATATGTTCAAAAGCGCATTGGACAGCTCGAACCTGGGACCCGCTGACTAGGAGTCAGGTGCAGCTCCCAGACCAGGAAAGAAAAGTCAGCGCTCTTGCTCCTTCAATCTTAACCGTCCTTCATGACGCGCCTCGTCTTTGTCGGTTCGCGGTAGGTGGCGCTCTTGAACGGAGTCTAGGACTGTCGCGCGTGCAAACGAACGACCGTTTTCGAGATGGTGCGCGATCCGCTCCTTGGCGAATGCCATAATGCGCTGGCGAGCATTGTCATCGTTCGGCAGAGCGCGTTCGACAAGCTTGTTGATGACCACAATCTGGGAATGGGCCGCGAGCAGGTCGGAATCATGCCCTGCCGCCGGCCCTTCCACATGTTGCGCCACATCTGGCGCCGTTCAATGCCAGCGATTCCGGTGGCGGCGTCTATGGACTTGATCGCCCTGATGACGGGTTCGACGCCATCCCTTCGCAGAGAGATGCGGTCGCCCGGCCTGGCGCCACTGTCTGCTACGTCCGTTACAACGCCGACTCCCCACACCTGATGTCGCCGGCCATCATCCAGTTCGATGGCTACATAGGTTGACGGCTCCGCGTCGGCGCGGTTGCGATACGGGCCAAAACCGACCTCCATCAGACGTCCGGAAACGCCCTTGTCGTAATCGAGCCGATCCGCCTGCAGTGACCTGTCGGAGGCCGAGCGAGTCTCGACATCGTTGGTCCGGCCGTGGGCTCGATTCCATGCGGCTCGTCGGTCGGCGAGCGCCTGGCCATCAAGTTCGCTTGGTTGATAGCCCTTAACATCCATCCCGCGCGCGCCAGCCTCGAGCCAAGCCTCGCGTCGGAACTCGACGGAACCACGGACGTGAAGTGCCTCCCACTGGCGATGTTGTGCCACACTGACCATGTCCCGGATCACTTCGGCGGCAGCTAGGCGGGTGACCAGGCGATCTTCAGTGGTCTTGAACGCGAGGTACTCTTTCCGCTCGTCGGCATAGAGCTGCGCCTCGCGGTCAGATCCATCCTTCTCGGATTCACTGGCCACCACGTAATATTTCCGACGAATACGGTCCGGAAACGCACTATCGGTAACCTCGGCAGATGAAGGCTTGTTGGGGGCTGTTGCTATGGACTCATCTTCCCCCTTTTCTCGAGCGAAAGCGCGCCCCTCGCGACGTTGTCGCTCCAGGCTGAATTCCTCGCTCGCGTCATGCCTTTCGTTCATGCTGCTCACCCCTCTGCTTGCGGCCTGTCCGCCGCGTCGGCGGAATGATCTGAGCGTCGATGTAGTTCAGGGTCCAGGCTTGCAGTTCGTCTTCGGAGAGGCCTTCAAGGTCGACATCCACGTTACCGAAATCAAAACTGGCGCCGGCAGGAATGGTGGAGGGGTCGGCCACCTCCTCATCGGTCATTGGCCGCGCTCGCAGTACCACGCGCAACTCGGCAATCTCGGAGCGCAGCTCCTTGATCTCAGCGTCGAGCAGTGCATTCGAACGACCTTTGGGCATCTGCGGGACAGGCGCGGGCAGCAATCGTTCCAGAAAAGACTTATCCTCGTAATAGATTATCTTGTCGGCGATGATGGGGGGAATGCCGGTGCCGAGAATGAAGGCTTTGGATTTCGGAAGAAGCTTGAGCTCTTGCGGCAGCATCAGGGCGCGACGATGCTCGGACACCGTCTCGCTGGTAGACCGCCTGGTAAGTCCTTTCGGTCCGCTGCGGCTGCGTGCAGTCACCGTATCGTAGCCGATGCGCTCCGAGAGCTCATTTACCACGTCCTGCTCCTTCGGGGCAAACACGACCTCCACGGCGTGGTTGGTCATGAAGTTCCGGGCCGCATCGACCCCATAGATCGCGCGGAGCTGCGCCGGGCTCTGGACGACGGTGAGGAGGCGGATGCCGTATCCGGCGACGAAGGCGACCGATTTCGCTAGGACATTGACATTGCCCAGCGCCGGAAATTCGTCCAGCAAGAGCAGCACTTTGCGAGCGAGTTTGCGGTTTTGTTCCGGTAGTTCGCGGGTGTTGAGGTCGACCACCTGCTGAAAGAACAGATTCAGGAGCGGCGCCATGCGGTCAAGATTGTCGGGTGTCACCCCGAGATAGATCGACATGGGCTGCTGCCTCAGCTGCCGCAGATCGAAGTCATTGGCCGAGGTTGCGGCGTCAATGCGGGGATTGAGCCAGAGGCCAAGGCGGGCCGTCACGGTTTTGCGGACCGAGTTCAACGTATTCTCGGAGGCAGCGAGAAAATCGTTCAGCGCTGTGATGCAGTGTCGCGACAGCGGGGACGGAGCCGCCTTGCGGTCGGCGATGATCTTGTCGAAGTGGGCTTTGAGATCCTGGGTCGCCGAAAGATGGCGCAGGATCTCGCCGATCGTCAATGGCAAGCCAGGCGTTTCCGCGACGTAGCCGCCGATCGCCACAAAGGATGAACGAGCCGCCTCGAACCAGAACGGATCGCCGCGGCTTTCGGCCGGAAACAGCATCACCGCGATGCGCTGCAGATCGTCATAGAGGTCGGCGGGATCGCTGCGTACGTAACCAAGCGGATTGTAGCGCGCGGTGCGACCGTTCTCGTCGAGCGGGTCGAACAGATGGACCTCCTGCCCGTGGGCTGCGCGAAAGCCGGCCGAGCGATCCCAGTTCTCCTTCTTTACATCCAGCGCAACAACTGAATCCGGCCAATTGAGCAGGTTCGGAATGACATAGCCGACCCCCTTTCCGGCGCGGGTTGGGGCGTAGAGAAGGACGTGTTCCGATCCGCCGAAGCAGAGCATTTTGCCGTCCTTGCGGCCGAGCAACAGACCCTCCTTGGATCGTAAGCCGGCGGCCTTGATCTCGCGCTCGGAGGCGAATCGGGCTTTGCCGTGAAGGGGAAGCGGACGGTGCCGAAGGATGGCGCCGAGCAGGCCAAAGACAACAATCAGCGCGGCGAGCGTCGATAGTGTCAGCCATCGGTCGAAGCGCGGGTCTCTCCCATAACGCGGCCAGCCTGTGGCGATTTCCGACCAGTGGAAGCCGCCATCATGAAGCCTGAGCCCGAGCAGGAGAACGTTCGAGGCAACCAGCAGGAAGACTGCGCCCGCCAGGAGCGCAAGCGCCGTGCCCCTGGCCGCTTTAGCGGGCATGGTCGCGTTTGCGAACGGGGTCATAGTAGATTTCTGAGATCCGGTACCTACCGTTACGCTTCTGCATCTGGACGACGATGTCGACGAGATGCAGCAAGAGCGAACGAATATCGTCGCGATGAAGGTCCCGTCCCTCCGCACTCTCCTTCACCAGCAGCGTCATCTGTTCGAAGGCAAGGCGGGCGCTGTCCGCGTGAACGGTCGTAATCGATCCTGGGTGCCCCGAATTGACGTTCCTGAGATAAAAGAAGGCGGTGCCGTCGCGCAGCTCCTGCAGCAGGATGCGGTCAGGCCGCATGCGCAAGGAAGATTCTAGGAGTTCGCGGGGACCGATTTTGGCCACACCCTGCCCGTCTTTGGCGTAGAGCAGCCGGACGCAATTTTGATGCGGGATGACGAGCTCGGCCGTGTCTTCAATAGTGAGCAGCCGCTCATGCGCCGGGATCGCCGCAATCAGCGCCTTGGACAGAGTCGTCTTGCCGGAACCCGTCGCCCCCGAGATCAGGATATTGCGGCGGGTGCGCACCGCAAGCTCGAGGAACTCGCGCCATTGGCCGGCCTCTTTCAACGCGAGCAATCGATGCTCATCGGCGTTCAGTTCGTCACTCGCGGAGCGGACCTCATCGAACAGCTTTACCCGCTCAAGCGCGTCCAGGTTCATGGTCAGTGTCGAGGGTTTGCGGATCGTGAGGCTGATCGTGCCAGCAGGCACGGCTGGCGGCACGACGATCTGACAGCGCTCCTCGCCGATCAGGCTGGTCGATACCACCGGGTATTCCGGCCCGATGTCCTGACGAGTGTGACTGGCGGCCGCGGTTGCAAGATGTGAGAGGTACGTTTGCGTGAGGGCTGCCGATTCATGTCGGGTCCAACCGTCAGGCCCTTCCACGAAGATCTCGCCGGGACGGTTGACGACAATTTCGGTCAGGGTGTCGTCCGCGAGGTAAGGAGCCAACGGCTCGAGGTAGCGCGCCAGCACCAGGCGACCACCGTCCTGCCCGGTGGATGCGATTTGGCTCATTTCGTCACCACGGCGGGCCCGACGAGGCGTCCGGGAATGGTGCGGTCGAGAATCTGGGTGCGGCTTTCGATCCGTTTGAGTTGGTAGACCGACGAGAAATCCAGGTCGCGCGCGACAAAGATATTGACGAGCTCGCCCTGATTCTTACTCAGCGTTGGCGGGATGTTGATGGACTGCTCGACGGCGATGCCGGCGGCCGTGTTGGTCGCGCCAGCCGTGTTGTTGATCTGAATCGAGCCGTCTTGTAGTTGCTGGCGTCCGATCGAAGAGGCATCGCCGACGATTGACAACAACAACGCCGAGCCGAAGCGCTCCCAAAAGTGCGTGTCGATGTCGCCGTCGAAGCCGGCACGGCCGAGCGCGTCCGTAGCGGGCGAGGCCAGCGCCACGATGACGCCTGTCGGCGTCTTGGCGCGAGCCCATAGCACAAACATCCGCTTTGAGCCGCGCCGGACATTGCCGCGGTATTCGCCAACGACTTGCGTACCCTTTTCCATGAGCACAACGTTGCCGGAATCCGACATCACGTCGCGCAGCACGACGCAGGAGACGAAGCCGGCCACATCCGACGACATCGCGGTCTCCAGCACGCACGGAATCGACGTGCCCTGTGTGACCAGAAGATTGCGATTGGGAAGCCGCGCTGCCCGCACGCCCTCGATCGGCGTGGGTTTGAGCTTGTCGGCGAGCTCATTGCGTGGCTCGGCCCGCCCGAAATCATAGGGATCGACGGGGACGCTTCCAGTCGGGGCATCACGGGCGGGACGCCCCGATGCGATCGGCCGATTATAGGCCAGCACTGGCGCGCGCCGAGCACTTTCCAGCATCTGGTCCGTTGCGGGCGCGGGGGCCGCTGGCGCGGCTGCGATCTGTGCGACCGGAATGGAGGCCGTGGTGATGGGTGCGATAGGTAGCTCCGCGGCAGGCTCGAAGGCCGCCGCCTGGCGAATCATGAGCTTGCGCGCGGACTCACCGACCGGCTTGTCGCTTTTCCAGGTTCCCCAAATGATCAGAAAGGCGAATGCGGTGAGCGCGAGCGCGCCGAAGCCGCGCTTGAGCATCGCCGTTCGACCATTGTCCCCTCCTCCCACCGGAGTAATTCCGCGCTCGCCGGCAAGCGTCTCATTCTCCATCTCGGTCATGTTGCGCCTGCCTATTGTGCCTTAAGGGTTGGAGATGGCCTCTTCGGCCGCCGCTCGACCGAGGGGCTTGTGGTGTTGGTGCCGGGATTGACGCCGACAGCGTCGAACGCTTCGTTGAAGATGCAGAGCACGATGTCACCCTTGCGCAGCCGAAACTCGCGGGCCGTGGCGTGGACCACCACCAGCTCGCCGCGGACGTCCTTGGGCACCAGACTTTCAGAGCCATCCGAGTTGATCAGGTAGATCGCCGGGATCTCGCGATTGCCCGCGAAGCGGAACGTGGTCTCCTTGCCGTCATCGAAGACAGCTTCGGGTTCGAGGTCGCTCGAGCCTTGCGCCGAAAAGCGCCAGTTGCGGGCCCCATAGGCGTGATGCAGGTCAAACGTCTGCTCGATGAGCGCGCCTTCCCGCTCGGCGCCTCGGGCTGTCGCCTCGATGCGCCGGCGCTCGATCTCGTCGCCGGGATAGGCAAAGCGGACGACGAAGTAGCTGTCGGCCAGCGTAGTCTCGGCAATCGACAGCTCAAATTGATAGGAGCGCTTGCGCCCGTCGGGGCGGGTGGTGACGACCTGCAGATTGGTCGGCGGATGTTTCTCGCGGGGTTTGAGGAACAGGATCGAACCTGCGGGGGCAACTTCCCATGCGATCGCGTCGCCGATGGCGACATGGACGATTTCCTCGTCATCGGCAAACACGATCTGGGTCGAGGCGCGAATGACGCCGTTGAGGCGGACCACGTTGGCCGGGTCATAGGTCACAGTGCGCACGCGCGCGTCGTGTTGACCTGGCACCGGCTGCTGCAGCGCCAGCACGGGTGCCGCAAATCCGAGAGCGAAAGTGATCAGAAGCGCGAAACGTTTCATGGCACGACCTCCGGATCCGCGCGATATTCCGACACCAGGAAGCCGAGCGGATTGATTAGACGGTCGGCGGACGACATCGGTGCGTTGGCGTAAGTGAACGTCAGGGTCGAGACCCAGTGAGTGATGTGGGTTTCCTCGCCCTTGCGAGTCTCTTTCATGAACCGCACAGACGCCACATTGTCGGCTAGGAGAGAGATCGCTTTGATCCGGACTGTGGCGACGCCAAAGCGGCCTTGAGTGACCTGTGGGCTCTCGGGATTAGAGCCGCGATACCAGGCCGCGAAGCGGACCTGTTCGCCTTGGCCCGAAAGCAGCGAAATAGTCCGGAAATTAGTTTCCGCTTCTGGATAACTGTAGCCTTCGCGCGCGCGAACGTACCGTCCAAGGAAATACTTGGTGACGGCTTCGTCGTAGCGTGCCGGCGTCGAATTGAGGGCCGAGACGGTGTCGACAATGCCGGTGGCATTATCGACCCGGATGACGAACGGCTCGACCGTCTTTAGAGGCGCAAGTGCTGCGACCGCACCGACCGAGGCCACCGCCAAGGCGCAGGCGCCAGCGGCAACCACCCACGCTGTTCGCCGCGAGCGATGGGCCGAGAGCAATAGGTCCTGTTCCCATCGCCGCGCATTCTCGAAGTAGCTTTTCAGGTCATCATGCCGGACCATCTTACGCCTCCTTGCCGCAGGCGCGGTAGGATGCCGCTATGTCGGCCCAGCGGCCGGACGCGGCGAGAGGGGCCGAAGGCGCGGTCGAATTGCTTTCTCCCTTCCGGATGATGGGTGCGGATGGCGAAGCAGGCGGCTCGGGTGTCGCTGATGGCGCGCCGGACTCCCAATCCCACAATGAACGGTTAAGCGGCCGTCGAGCCAGGCCATCACATGACGGCGGCCCCTTTGACCAGTTCGCGCAGCCGCCAAGCTGCCATGCGATGACGCAAATGATGAATAGTCGACGCCACATCGTTCTGATGCCCCTGTTTTATTTGTCGCCTGATTCCGGCGACCATTGCTTAGGCCGCCGTCGTGCCACGCGATTGAGCGCGCTGCATGCTGCCGCCCTGACGGTTGGCTCTGAGGGCAGCGAGGCCGCGGCCGGCCGACCAGCGGGCGCCGGCATAGGCGCCTCCGGCCGCGGCCGTGGCATTGGCAATCATTGGACTCGTGACCAGTCGGCTCGCCAGCGACGCCCCGCCGCCGGCCAGACCGCCCGCGATGACCGGCAATTGAAGCGCGATGTATCCTGACAGACCCAGCACCGCGCTGATGGCGACTGCGGCCACGACCATCTCGCCCGCCGTTCCTGCGTTGGCCCCAAACCTGTCGATGAAGCCGCTGACGGTGCTCAGCATCAGTCCGACCAGGGCGACCACCAGCACCAGCAGGATCACGAAGTTCGCCAGTTGCCTAAGCCAGGCTTCTGTAAAGGGGCGCGTTGCCTCAAATAGTCCCAGCGCAATGAAGATCGGGCCGAGTGCGATCACAACGCCTAAACCAACTTTGGCATAGAGGAGGATAGCAAATTGCAAGAAAGAACCAACTGCCACAAAAACGAGAAGAATGCCCGCAATCAGTGCCGGCGCCACGTCGGTTATTCCTGCTTGATCGTAGATCTTATTGGCGACGTCGATCCCTTTGGAGAGAAGTTGATCGAAGGGAGCTCCGGAACTGGTATTCAGTCCTGAGCCCGCCAACGCATTGCCAATTTCTTTCGGCAGCGAGTCAAAGAACAAACTGGTGACGTATTGCTGAAACGCGCTGGAATTTGTCGCCAGCAGCACCACGACCACGATCCGCATCGCCCGCCAGGCAAATTCCATGATCGGCTCAGAGATCGCGCCGCGCATGACCGCGAAACCGTAGAGAATGACATAGAGCGTCACGGCGGTGCGAAGTGGTCCATCGATGTAGGTGGCGAGATTCGATACTGACGTCGACACGAATGCCGTGATCGGTTGCTCGAACTCCTTCAAGAAACTGTCGAAGACGTTTACAGCCATCGTGGCGGTCCTTACTTCAGGGCGTGCTTCATCTCTTTGACGAAGGCCTTCTTGCGGGCTTCATTGGCGTTGATGCAGTCGGGAGTGTTCCTGCGCTCGCCCGGATTGTCGCGGCACGACTTGAGATCTATCGCGAACTCATCCCGATGATCCAGGAACCAGCCGACGGTTTTGGCTTCTTGACCCTTGTTGGCGTCGTTGCAGCCCGTAAAAGCCGTGGCGACGGTGACGAGAACAATGGCAAGCCTCGTCTTCATTGCAGGGCCGCCTTCATTTGATCGACCAGTTGTCGCCGTCTCTCCCGCTCCCGCTGACCATCCATGTCTATGCGAGCCTGCTGGATCATTGCCAGACCCTGCATTCGGAGTACGTCGTTCTGCAGCAGCGCCTGTTCGGCCTGCAGCCGCGCTGAGAGATCGAGGATCTCCTTCGCGTCGGTCGCCGAGCTGATGCGAGCCCTGAGCTCCTCAAGTGCATCGATGCGCTGCGAGGCGGTGTCGTAGATCGCCTGGCCCATGGAGTGTTTCGCCCCGGTCTGCCGGGCGATCCGGTCGAGCTCGCTCTGGTAGTACGAATTGCCGCTGTTGCCGGCATACGCGCGATTCTGCGAAAGGTAATGATTGATGGCGTCCGCGAAGTTGCCCCCACCCTGCCCCGCAACGAGACGTTCGATGTCAGAGATTTGCTGGGGCAGAACCTTCCGGAATTGCGGCGTGTTTAAGAGCGTGCCGATGTCGTTGGCGTTGGTCCGCTTGTTAAAGCTGTCATAGAGCTGCTTGGCCTGGCTCAATTGATCCTGCGCGACCTTGAGCTGCGACGTCAGAGTGTCGACCTGCTTCTTCAATTCCGTTAGTTGCTCAAACTGCCGCGCATACACGCTGGGATCGAATACGATCTCAGCCCCTGCAGGCGAGGCTATCAGGAGGGTCATGACTGACAGGGGGGCGAGAACCACCGACATACGTCGAACCATCATTGGGCTTTCCTCCGTTCTGCGTGAAATACCGGCAGCCATTGCGCGGGGTCGTCGCCGACCTGCTTGCGAATGCTGTCGAGCAGCTCGACGGTTTCCGTGCGTCCCGACAAAACGGCGAGCGCGTCGTCGAAACCGCCGAGGTCGAGTTCCGCCACCACCGAGTTATGGCCCTGCTTGATCAGAAAGCGGCGGCTCTCGGGAGCGAGCTCGTCCCTGATCAGACGGAATTCCGTGTCGGTGAGGTGGAAGCCGTCTACATAGTCCGAGCGTGTTCCCCGTGCGTTCGGCAGGAAAATCTGGGTCGGGCATTGTTCGACGATGGTGTGCGCGATCGGCGAGGCCAGCGCGTCGCGTGGCGACTGCGTCCCGAACACCATGACGCCGTTCTGCTTGCGGATGGTTTTCAGCTTGTTGTTGGCAAGATCGCGAAACGCCTCATCTCCAAGCGCCTTCCAGAACTCGTCGATGTCGATGATCAGGCGCCGGCCGTCGATCAGTCGCTCCACCCGATGGAACAGGTACATCATCAGCGGCGTGCGAACGGTGGGATGATCCAAGAGATCGGTCATATCGAAACCAATGAACCGGGCATCCAGACCGATGGCGTCGTGATCACCGTCGAGCACCCAGCCGAAAGGAGCGCCTCGGCACCATCGCTCGAGCCGCGCGCCGATGCCCTCACGATCTTGCTGGCCGAGAAACGCCCGCAATGTCCCGAACGATCGCTCCGACTGGCGCAGTTGACCGAGCGCTCGCAATCCCGAGTCGATGCGCTCCTCCTCGATCACCGTCAGCGGGCGGTCGTCCGGCGTGACGAGTTTCCGGACAAGTGCGCCCAGGAAGGGAAGATTTGCTGGCGTCAGCTCCAACGCCTTCAGCGGCGCGCACCCCGTCGGGGCGCCATTGTGGAGCGTCAGATAGGTGCCACCGGCAGCGCGCACGAAAATCTCAGCGCCCCGGTCCTTGTCAAAGAAAACAAAGGACGCACCTAACCGCTCCGCCTGCGACAGCAGAAAGTTCTGTACGACAGTCTTGCCGGACCCTGACGGGCCACAGATGAAGGTGTTGCCGAGGTCGCCATGATGAAAGGAGAAATAGAAAGGCGAGCCGGACGCGGTCTTGAGCATCGCCACCGCCGGTCCCCAATGGTTGCCGGCAGGTTGTCCGGTGGGATAGGTGTGGAACGGAGAGAACGCCGCGAAATTCCGCGAGTTGACCGCACCAGTGCGTGCCCGGTATTTGAATAGCCCGGGAAGCTGCGCCCAATAGGCTGCTTCAAGTCCAAGATCTTCCCGGGCGACCACCGCACCCGCATCGGCCAGTGCGCGCCGTGCCACGCTCATGTGCTCCTGCAGCTGCGACGGCGTATCGGCGTAGACCAGGAGGGACAGGTGATGGTCTCCAAGCACGAACCGATTGGATTCGAGATCGTCGAGCGCGTCAGAGAGCTCGTCGATCTGCGAGGCCGCCGGATCCTGGGCCGAGACCAGTTGGTTCTGCTTGCGCGTCAGAACCGTCTTGGCGTCAGCTTTCGCCAAAAACGCGAATGATTGCGTGACGATGAGTTCAAACGTCGCCGAAAGCAGCGTGTTCAGCAGCCCAGGCCGAGTAGACGCCGGATATTCCTTCAGCCCGAACATGCCAGCGAAGCGCGATCCGCCGGCCCGTCGAATCTCGAGGGCTTCGCGGCCAAAGATGATGCGGTTTGAATAGAGCGCAGCGCCGATCGGCCCTTGCGGCAACGGCATTGGCAGCCATTCGCCCGAGGTGAGCGCGTGGAGCAACTCCATCGGTTCTGAGAAGGTGATGCCGTCAGTCACCCGTCCAATATAAGATTGCTTTGCATCCGTTGCCATGCAGATCAATTCCGGCACGGGCATATAAAGGATAATCCAGACTTCCCAATCTTCTGCAGGAAATTTCCAATCCACTCCGTTCGAAGTAGTTTTCGCTCGACTAAGACAGCTAACGGGCGATCGCAGATCAATGCAGAGTGACCTACAGGATGAGACCCTGGCACCATGGTTTGCTGCCCCAAAGCCATACAAGGACTCGCGAGCTCTGATTAGAAAAGCGTTGGGATTTCCGAATGAGCGTCGTCCGCTGCTAATAGGCATCGATGGGTTGGATGGCGCTGGAAAAACCTCACTGGCGGCATGGCTTAGTTGGCAGCTTGAGATGCCTGCCGTTCATCTAGACTTGTACATAATACGTGATAGCGAACCTCTACAGTATCGGCTTGAGGACCTAGCCGAGACCCTCGATGCTAGAGCAGTTCTGAAACAGCCGGTCATTGTCGAGGGTATTCTGTTGCTGCGCGTTCTCGGCCAAATAGACCGCCGTCCTGATTTTCTGGTCTTCGTCCAAAGAGCCTCGCATCAATCGTCGCTTCGATCGCTGATGCAAAGCTATCTAAATGAGCACCAACCGAGATCGAAGGCAGACAAAGTGGTCAAATGGTCAAGTACCACTCGGGATCGGCGAATGGCGCTCGCGCACCAGCACCGGAATCACCTTGAACGTTCCACTTAGATTTTGAGCCTGAAACTCTCTTTTCCGGCTAAAGCGAATTCGATACTCGCACCGGTAGCACGGGGAACATCACCGCCATGCGAAACATCGTGATTTGCTGCGATGGGACCGGGAACGAGATCAACGAGAACATTTCCAACGTCCTGAAGCTGTATCGCTGTCTGCGCAAGACGGAGAAGACGTCGCCGCGGCAGTTCGTCTATTACGATCCCGGGGTCGGGACGCTGGCGCGGCCGGATCCGTGGCGGAAGCTGAAGCAGGATTTCAATGCGATCCTGGGGCTCACCACCGGCTATGGGCTCGATGACAACGTGCTCGCCGCCTATGAATTCCTGGTGCACCATTACCAGGATGGCGATGCGGTCTACCTGTTCGGCTTCTCGCGCGGCGCTTACACCGTGCGCGTGCTGGCCAGGCTGATCCACAAGGTCGGGCTGATCTCGCCGGAACAGGTCAACCTCGCCGGCAGCGGGCTCACCGCCTACAAGCAGTTCTCCGATGACGGCAAAGCGGGCACGGATGCCAGGCTGCAACGGCCGGCGAGCGACGAGTTCGGACCGCTGCCTAAGGACCGCTACGACAATGCGGCGCAATTCGCGCGCATCCTCTCGGTGCGCTGGCCGACCATCCGCTTCGTCGGCGTTTGGGATACGGTCGCGAGCGTCTTCGTGCCGAGGCCGGACCGGCTCTATTGGCCGAGCCTGGAAGAGCTCGCCTTCACGCTGCACAATCCGAGCATCAGGATCTTCCGCCAGGCGATCTCGATCGACGAGCGGCGCTGCATGTTCCGCCTGAAGAAGTATGACGAGCCGCAGCTCTTCTTCAGCAACCGCTTCATCCCCGATGAGAAGGCCGAAGCTCAGGACATTTTGCAGGTGTGGTTCGCCGGCGCGCATGGCGACATCGGCGGCGGCTATCCGGAAGCGCAAAGCGCGCTGTCGAAATATCCGCTGCTCTGGATGTTAGAGGAGGCCACGAAGTCCGGGCTCACGGTGAACATGCAGATGGTGAAGCAGCTCGCCTGGGGCGTGCAGCGCAGGGGCAGCCCGTTCACTTACGTCAAGCCCGACGTCGCGGGCGAGATGCACGACCCGATGACCTGGGGCTGGCGCATGATGGAATACCTGCCGAAGAAGGCCACCTACAAGGAATGGCCGGAGCGCAAATCGCATTTCGGCTTCTACATCCCCGACGCCGAGCCGCGGCTGATCCCTGATGATGCCGTGATCCACGAATCCGTGATCAAGCGCATGGACGCGGTGAAGGACTATCGGCCGATCAACCTGCCGAAGCAGTACAAGACCTTCCCAATGCCGGAAGCGCCGACCGAGCAGGCCCCGCCGGAAGCGGCGTGAGGTGTAGCGCCGTCGTCTCCGGCTCGACCCGCAAACCGCGCTTGTCATTCCGGGGCGTCCGAAGGACGAGCCCGGAATCCATCGGGCCGCAGGCGTAGACGGCGAAATGGATTCCGGGCTCGCGCTTCGCGCGCCCCGGAATGACGGGCGCAAGCGTAATTCCTTCCCGCGGCATGCGCCGGTAATCGCATGCATCCGCCGCGACGCAACCTCCCTGCCCGCGCGCTTGTCACGATCTCCGCCCGCTGGTTTGCTCATCGTATCGACACGCCGCGCGTGCGGCGGGCTCGATCCGACAACAAGCAGAACAACAGCAAGGGAGAGAGACAATGAAATGGCAGGCGCTCGTCGCGATTGCGGCGCTCGTGACATCGGCGGCCGCGGCGGCGGAGAAGAAATATGGTCCGGGGGTGACCGACACCGAGATCCGGCTCGGCCAGACCTCGCCCTATAGCGGGCCGGCCTCGGCCTACAGCGTCATCGCGAAGACCCAGCTCGCCTATTTCAAGATGATCAACGACAAGGGCGGCCTTAACGGACGCAAGATCAACCTGATCAGCCTCGACGATGCCTACAGCCCGCCGAAGACCGTGGAGCAGACCCGCAAGCTGGTCGAGCAGGAGGAAGTGGCCGCGATCCTCAACCCGCTGGGCACGCCGACCGGATTGAGCGTACGCAAATATCTCAACGACAAGAAGGTGCCGCAACTCTTCGTCGGCGCCGGCGCGACGCTGTGGGGCGACCACGAGCACTTCCCCTATTCGATCGGCTTCCAGCCTTCCTACCAGGCCGAGACCGCGGTCTACGCAAAATACGTGCTGAAGAACAAGCCGGACGCGAAGATCGCGCTGTTTTACCAGAACGACGACGCCGGCAAGGATTACGGCAACGGCTTCAAGAAGGGGCTGGGGCCGGAGCACGCCAAGATGATCGTGGCGGAAGCGACCTATGAATCCACCGATCCGACCATCGACAGCCAGATCGTGAAGCTGAAATCATCCGGCGCGGACGTGCTATTCATGCATGCGATCCCGAAACAGGCGGCGCAGGCGATCCGCAAGGTCGGCGAGATCGGCTGGAAGCCGGACATGTTCTTCCTGGCCGCGACCTCGACCTCGGTCTCCTCGGTGCTGAAGCCCGCCGGCTTCGACCATGCGAAAGGGATCATCTCGTCCTACTCGCTGAAGGATCCGAACGATCCACA
The DNA here is from genome assembly GCF_004296405.1 of Bradyrhizobium sp. Leo170. Taxonomy (GTDB): domain Bacteria; phylum Pseudomonadota; class Alphaproteobacteria; order Rhizobiales; family Xanthobacteraceae; genus Bradyrhizobium. The sequence continues at coordinate 33,070 of NZ_PSRR01000019.1, read as the reverse complement.
GTGGAAGGACGACAAGGACGTCCAGGAATGGCTTGCGTTCATGAAGACCTATTTTCCTGACGGCAACATGCAGGACCAGCTCATCGTCTACGGCTATGTCGTGGCGGAAGCAACGGTGCAGGTGCTCAAGCAGTGCGGCGACGAGCTGACGCACGAGAACATCATGAAGCAGGCCGCCAATCTCGACGTGACGCTGCCGATGTTGCTGCCCGGCATCAAGCTTAGGACATCACCGACCGATTACTTCCCGATCGAAGCCATGCGCCTGCAGCGCTTCAATGGCGAAACCTGGGAGCTGTTCGGCGAAACCATCGGCAATGATTGAGTGAGCGCAGCCGCGTAGGGTGGGCAAAGCGTAAGCGTGCCCACCATCGACACTCCGCTCGTGGCGGCGGGCACGCTGCGCTTTGCCCACCCTACGACAGATGCAAGTGTTGCGCGACGCCAGCGCCGCACTGCTCGCGGCACCCGCGGATCGGGGTCACGTGTCACGCACCATTACCCCCTCCGGCGCTGCGCACGCGGCGTGGCGAATCGCCGAAGCGGGCGCGGAATAGCCGGTTGAAATGCGAAATATCCGAGAAGCCGACTTCCAGCGCGATGTCGGAAATTCGCCGCGCGTTGTCCTGGGGCTGGAACAGCAGCATAAACGCCTTTTGGAGCCGTAACTCATTCACGCGCCCCGTGAACGACGTTCCGGATGACGCCATCAGGCGCTGCAGATAACGAGGAGAGATGCCCTGCCTATCGGCTACCACCTCCAGGGTGAGCTCCGGGTCCTGAAAGTGCGCCGCGATATGGTCGAGGGCGGCGCTGTGGCGCGCAGCCATGACTGCGCTCGCGTTGCTCTCGCCCAAGGGAGCGTGCTCGCTGATTGCGAGCGCCGCGAGATCGTGGATGTGACTAACGATCGCATCACGTAGCTTAGGGGCAGCTAGAGCGTCCTCCTTCAATGCCAACTTCACATAAGTCATGAGAAGTCGGAGCGCTTCGGTTCGGCGACAAATCGGCCGCATGGTGAGGTCGTCGACCTCGGTCACGCGCGACGCAAGCGCATCGCGCGGCAAGGCCAGACCAAATTGCAATCCTTCCAGATAGGTGACAGCGACGGGCTCCGAATGCAGAATCGCCGTTGCATCGCCGCCGCGGAGCTCGAACTCCTGGCCGCGCTGCGATAGCTGACTCCTGCCGGGCAGACTGACGATGAGGCCGATCGAGTCATCACCATCAACAATGTTCGTTTGCGACCGCTTGAAGCGCATTGCTGAACCCTTCAAGGAGAGCATGCGCAACCCCTGAAGGGCGTGTAATGTCGCTTCGGCCTGAAACGGCACCTCCGATGAAGGCTCGATATCGGCGTGGACTATGGTTCGACCAAAATTCTCGCGCCACATCGGGATGCGAATCCGCTCCGGGAGCTGGCGCGTCGAGAATCGATACGATACGAAATCGGTTGCGCCGGTAGACATGGCCACTCTCCCAGCGTTGATAAAACATTCGGATAAAGTGCTCCAACAATGATGCCGGCATGTGTAGTTTGCAATTCGCGCACCAACCTTCGTTTATGCGGTGCGCAGCAGTCCAAGAAACCACAGCGTCCGCCTGCTAGTCTCACTCACCCGTGATCGATGCTGATGTGAATTGGCTCACTTGGCGGCCAGAAAATTAGACCCATAATATTATTGCGAAAATCGACGTCAAAAATCTCCTTTAAGGAGAGATAGCCGTGACAACTCTATTTCTCGTTGCCGCCATCACGCCGATTTTTAGAAATCGCCGGCGCCTGCAAGCGCTGGTTCAGCTTTACCACGTTGTTCGCGATTGATCGAACTCAACGATCCGCGGTGCAGATCGATCTGCAGCACTTGGATGTCCGCTGATACCGATTTCGTTTCGTACTTTGGCGGCACGAAAATCGTCATCAGATCTCGTCGGAAACCAACTCCCCCGGCACAGGTCATTTTCGGCCGCGGGGGAAATGCGTGGGATGTCGACGGTGATGATCAAGCGAGGATTCGATCATGTCCATCATATTAGACCTGCTTTACCGCGAATATTGCCGCGCCCGCCTCGCCGAAATGCGACAGCAGCTTCTGATCCCGGTTGCGAACGACGAAATCCGGGAAGCGAATTGCGACGCCGGCGATCCTGCCGGCCCTGGTGATCGGGTTAGCGGTGGGGACGACCGCCCCGCCACGAAAGAAGCCCAAGCCATCCGATAGCCGGGCCTCGTAACCGCATCGGCTGTCTCGTCGACCTGTGTCCGACCGAGAGCGCGCTCGCACGCTGGACAGAGTACCAGATGCATGATCGAACTCACATCTCGAAGCGATTGGCTGACGAGTCGCCGCCGGAACTCGAGGGGTTCGGCCGCGACCTGCGGATCGATGCCTGCCGCGGCATCGCACTATGGTGCATTTTTCTTGACCATGTCCCCGACAACATCGGAAGTTGGCTAACACTGCGCCACTACGGCTTCAGCGATGCCGCGGAAGTATTCATGTTCGTGTCGGGCGTGACCTGCGCGCTGGCCTACGGCAGGGCGCGTCAGCGCGAGGGCTGGAGCGGCGTGCTCAGCCGTTCGCTGCGGCGAGGATGGGACATATATGCTGCATCTTTGCTGCTCACGCTCGCTTGCGTCATCATGGTTTACCTTGCAGGCAGCGACCATCTTGCCGACGCGACCAATACGCGCATCCTGTTGGAGCATCCGGGCACGGCGCTCGCGCACGCTGCGATCCTGCAATACCGTCCCGTCAACACCGACATCTTGCCGGTTTTCGTGATTTATCACGTCCTGTTCGCGCCGCTTCTGTGGCTGCTGTTGCGCGTACCGAACGTGACGCTTGGCGCCTCGGTGTTGCTTTATGGGCTCGTGCACGTCTTCGGCTGGACCGTGCCCGCCTGGCCGCACAACGTCTGGTTCTTCAATCCCCTTGCCTGGCAGCTTCTGCTTGTGCTTGGCGCCTGGTGGGTCATCGAGGGAAACAGATTCCGGCCGTGGGTGACCTCGCGCGCGGCGCTGATCCTGGCCGTTCTCTATCTGGTTTTCAGCCTGATCATCGCATTGAGCTCGAGCATCAAGCCGCTGGAACCGCTGCTCCCGCAGACCCTGACGAATCTGCTTTTCCCAGTAGACAAATCGAATCTCAGTCCATTGCGACTGCTGCATTTTCTTGCTCTTGCGGTTTTGGCTGCATGGTTTGTGCCTCACAATTGGCGAGGGCTGGCGACGCCCGTGATGCGCGGCGCGATACGCTGTGGCGCGAACTCGCTTCCAATCTATTGCCTCGGCGTTCTGCTGGCGTTCGCCAGCCACGTGGCGCTGCTCGACATCTCGGATGGGCTTGCGATGCAGATTGCGCTCAGCCTTGGTGGAATCCTGGTGATGATCGTCGCCGCGATGCTGCTGAGCTCGATCAGGATCAAAACCGGGAGGCAGCCACGGTCGACGCAGCCGACCGAGCCCTCTCCCGCCGTCCCGGGCTTGCGCGCCGCGGCGAAGCCTTGGCGTAGCCGGGACCCTGGCCCCCTAACCACAAGCGTTTGTAGTCTGCTCCGCCGCAATCGCTTGCTCGCGCCACAACAATCACCTGTGGTTATGGGTCCCCGCTTTCGCGGGAACGACAGCGGAGTGTGACTGCCCAGCGGGCAAATCAGAAGCGTAGGGTGGGCAAAGCGCAGCGTGCCCACCCTCCGTACTCGGCTCGTGGCGGTGGGCACGCTTCGCTTTGCCCACCCTACGATTCGTTCCTCAAGAGGGTGAAACGGCCGCAAGCCTCGGACGTCTTCCGCCGCGAGGACGACGGCGCGCGTCCCCTCGGCTCTTTGACATCAGAAGCGAAAACGTCGCGCCGGCATGGGCCGTCGTCATCATGTGTTGCGCGAGTGCGGCGGCAATCCATTCGACGCCGGCGGCGGCGTGACGGATTGCCTGCCTCGCGACAACGAACGCGGCGCGACCGCGAGTTGTCGTCATCAACGCGGTGCTCAATACACCCGGTCGACCGGCAGACCGAGCGCCATCGATCCCGCATATTGCGCCTGCGGGCCCGATTGCAGCGGATGGTAGCGCGCTGCCTGGATGTCGCGGAAGCGCCGCTCCAGCCCCGTGGCGCGATAGAAGCCGGCGCCGCCGGCGAGCTCCATCGCATATTCGACCGCCGCGATCGCATGCCGCGCGACGAGCTGACGGCCCATCATCACCTGGTTGACGGTCGCAGCCGACGGCGCGTTGAGACGCACGGCAGCCAGCATCCATTCACGCGCGAGCCGCGCCGCCGCGAGCTCGGTATCCATACGGCCGGCGAGCCGGATCGCATGCTGGTCCGGCGTCTTGCGCTTCGCGGTTGCGATCGCGATGTCGCGGGCGCTCTCGGCAACGCCGAGATAGACCGAGTAGATCAGCGGGAACGCGGTGGTCGCGATGATCTGGAACAGCGGATGCCATTCGCCGGCCTTGCGTCTCGCCGCGACCGCGGCCTCCGGCACGATGTGGCCGTCGATCACAACATCGTTGGAGCCGGTGCCGCGCATGCCGAGCGTGCGCCAATTGTCGAGCACCTTCACATGCGGCGAGTTCATGGGCACGCCAAAATGCAGCACCGTTGCCGGCTCGCCTTCGCTTTCCAGCACCGCGGTCGTCATCAAGAGGTCGCCGGCGGGCGAGCCCGACGAGAACACCTTGCGCGCGGTGATGCGATAGCCGCCGTCGACCTTCTCGGCGCGGCCGGAGCCGCCGATCCAGTCCGAGCCGCCGCTCGACAACAGGATGATGCGCTCATTGGCGATGCGCCGGAGCAGCGGCTCGACGGGGGCCGCCTTCTGCACCTTCCAGCGCCAGGCGGGAATCGCGACCTGGTGGGTGTGCATGGAGAAGGCGAGCGCAGTCGAGCCGCTGTAATGGGCCAGCGTGCGCAGCATCTCGGCAAGCTCGTCGACATCGGCGCCGCCGCCGCCAAGCTCGGCCGGCACGCCGGCCTCAACCAGGCCTGCGGCCTTCAGTCGGCGAAATCCTCGGCGACGAACCTGTCCTCATCCGTCTGCTGCTCGGCGCGCCGCGCGAAGACCGGGCCAAGCTCCTCTGCGATCTCGACCGCGCTGCGCGATTTTGACGCATCGAGACTGTGTGCTGCGTTGCTGCTCATGACACTCTCCATCGTTGAGAATATCCACCGTGGGAGAGCCTAATTCCGCCGCAAAGGGCGCTCCAGTTCAGGAACTGTACTGCGACGCCGTGACCGCCGAGAGGGGCGAGAGCACGTCTGAATTGCTTACATTTTCCGCCGCGTCTTCCGGCCTGGCGCCGGGTCCGCGCTAGCATATCTGTACTACCGCATTTCAGGAGAGGCCGATTGCCTGACAGGACCGAGCGCGGAAGCTATGGGCAGTTTTGCCCGGTCGCGATGGCAGCCGAGATCGTCTGCAACCGCTGGACCGTGCTGGTGCTGCGCGAGCTCCTGTGCGGCACCACGCGCTTCAATGACCTCCGCCGCGGCGTGCCGCGGATGTCGCCCTCGCTGCTGTCGAAGCGGCTGAAGGAACTGGAGGTGGCCGGGCTGATCAGTGTGATGCCATCGGGCCAACCGGGCGTGATGAACTATCGGCCGACGCAGGCCGGCGAGGATTTGCGCGAGGTGATCATGTCGCTCGGCTTCTGGGCCCAGCGCTGGGTCGAGTCCTCGCTGTCGCTGAAGAATCTCGATCCGTCGCTATTGATGTGGGACATGCGGCGGAATCTGCGCCCCGAGCCGTTGCCGCCGCGCCGTTGCACCATCGAGTTCATCTATCCGGAGCTGTCGGGCGACCGCAGATCCTGGTGGCTCGTGATCGACGGCGCCATCGTCGACCTCTGCCTGACCGATCCCGGCTACGAGGTCGATCTCTATGTGACGTGCCCGTTGCGCACGATGACCGCGGTGTGGATGGGGATCTCGACGCTCGAGCGCGAGGTGGCAAACGGCGGCATCGAGCTCACCGGCGACAAGGCGATCGCCCGCTCGATGCAGCAATGGCTGGGCTTGAGCCCATTCGCGAAAGGCGTACGCGCCGTCGGCTGATGCTAGAGCGCGACGACTTTTCTTCGAATCGTCATCCCGCTCTATCTTTTTGTTTGAGCATGATCTCCGCGCAAACGCTTCGCGTTTGTCGCGAGGGAAAACCGGTCTCCACTTTTCCGGATCATGCTCTACGCGCCCTTGTCGAGCAGCGCCTTGAAATCCACCCGCGCGCGCTGCGCCTCGGCTCGCGCGGCCTCGGAGGCGTCGACGAGGCCGAAATAGCCGTGGATCAGGCCCTGCCCGTCATGGTGCGTAATCGGCACATCAGCCTCGCGCAGCGCGTTGGCGTAAGCGACGCCCTCATCGCGCAGCGGATCGAACCAGGCGGTGGTGACAACGGCGGGTGCGACGCCCTTCAACTCCTTCGCCCGCAGCGGCGAGACCCGCCAATCCGCGCCGTGTGCGCGCTCTTCGAGATAATGCCCGCAGAACCACTCCATCACCGCGCGCGACAGGAAGTATCCTTCCGCATTCTCGGCCCGCGACGGAAACCGCGCATTCTCCGCGGCGTCTGCAAAATTGCCGACGACGTCGGTGACGGGATAGACCAGCAGTTGGCCGGCGAGCCTGATCCCGGCATCGCGGCAGGCGAGCGCGCTGGCGGCTGCGAGATTACCGCCGGCGCTGTCGCCGGCAACGCCCACGCGAGCTACGTCGCCGCCGAATTCCTTGATGCGGCCGACCACGTCGCGCGCCGCGGCAAAGGCATCCTCGAACGCGCCGGGGAAACGCGTCTCCGGCGGGCGGCGATAGTCGACGGAAACCACCACCGCGCGGGTTTCGATGGCAAGGTTGCGCGCCTGCCGGTCATGGGTCTCGAGGTCGCCCGCGACCCAGCCGCCGCCGTGGAAGAACACGACCGTTGGTGCAATCCCGCTGCCGTTGCGATAGACCCGCGCCGGCCGCGGACCTGCGCCGCCGGCCACGTTGATATCCTTCACATGCTCGACCAGCGGCGGCGGGATCGCCGCGCGCGCGGCAGCGAGATCGCGCAGTTGCTGCCGCGCACTCTGCGGCGTCATGGCCTTTGGATCGCGCAGCGGCAGCAGCGGGATGATCTTCTCGATCACGGGATCAAGCGGGAGAGGCATCGAGTTCCTCCGGAGTTCCGGCCGGCGTTTTGTTGGCCGGCATCATTGTTGTTTGGTCGAATCGTAGCCCGGATGGAGCGCAGCGCAATCCGGGATTCATCCCGTCGGATCGAGCGGCCCGGATTTCGCTGCGCTCGATCCGGGCTACGGAACTCGCAGCGATGTTACGCCACGTCGGCCATCGGCTCTGCTGGCGGCGGCGCCGCGGCAGCGAGTTCCTTGGCGAACGCGATCGCCGCGACATAGTCGGTCTTGCCGGAGCCGAGCAGCGGCACCTTGTCGACGACGCGGATATCGGCCGGCACGGCAAGCTCGGAGGCGCCTGTCGCCTTGGCCTGTCGCTGCATCGCAGATCGCTCGGCATCGCGCTGCGTGGTCAGGAGCACGATGCGTTCGCCCTTGCGCGCATCGGGAATGGAGACCGCGACCGAGATCGCCTGCGGCCACAACGCGGACCCCATCGCTTCCACCGCCGACAGCGACACCATTTCGCCCGCGATCTTCGCAAACCGCTTGGCGCGGCCCTTGATGGCGATGAAGCCCGCGGCGTCGATGGTGACGATGTCGCCGGTGTCGTGCCAGCCATCGACGAGCTTCTCCAGCACGCCCGGATTTTCCGCGCGCAAGTACCCGAGCATCACGTTCGGCCCGCGCACCGAGAGCCGGCCGCCCTCCTCGATGCCGGGGACCGGATCGAGACGGTATTCCATCAGGGGCGACAGCCGGCCGACGGTGCCGGGGCGGTTCGCCATCGGCGTGTTCATGGCGAGCACCGGTGCGGTCTCGGTGACGCCATAGCCTTCGAGGATGCGGATGCCGTAGCGCTCCATATAGACCTGCCGCGTGCGGTCCTTCACCGCCTCCGCGCCCGCCAGCACCAGCCGCAGCGTGCGGAAGTCGTAAGCATGCGCCGAGCGGGCATAGCCGGTGAGGAACGTATCGGTGCCGAACAGGATGGTGGCGCCGGTCTGGTAGATCAGTTCCGGCACGATGCGGTAATGCAGCGGCGACGGATACATGAAGATCGGAATCCCTGCGAGCAATGGCATCATCATGCCACCCGTAAGTCCGAACGAATGGAACACCGGCAGCACGTTGAACACCTTGTCGTTGCCATTGGCATCGACCCGCGCCAGCGCCTGCGCCGCGTTGGCCAGGATATTGCGATGGGAGAGCACGACGCCCTTCGGCGTCCCCTCCGAGCCCGAGGTGAACAGGATCACGGCGGGATCATCCGCCCTGCGCGCGACACGCGGCGCGGTGCCGGCCAAGAGGCCAAGGATCTTGTCGAGCGCGTTGACGGTCGCGCGGATGTCTTCGAGATAGACGATGCGCGCTTCAGGAGCGATCGCCGCGATCAGCTTGTCGAGCTTACCCTTCTCGATGAAGGCGCGGGAGGTGAGCACGGTCCTGATCTGCGACGCCTTCATCGCCGAGAGCACATTCACGGGGCCAGCGGAGAAGTTGAGCATCGCCGGGACGCGGCCGATGGTTTGCAGCGCCATGAAGACGACGGCGACGCCGGCCGAGTTTGGCAGCAGCACGCCAATGTTCTCGCCGATGGCAGTGCCCTGCTCGAGCTTGCGGCTCAGCACCTGTGCACCAAGGATGAGCTTGCGATAGGTGAGTTTCGTGCCCAGCGCGTCCTCAACGACCACCTTGCCGGTGTCGCGGTCACGATGGGCATGGGCAAGCGCCTCGAACAGGGTGTGATCGAGCATAGCATTCTTCACCATCGCTTCTATCATGACGTCCTGCAGCGCAGCGCCGGCGGCATTGCGGCGGGCCTTGCCTTTCAACGACTGGTCGATCGACAATGTAACCGGCGGCAGAATCGTGATCGTCACCTTCGGGAACCAGGAGCGCTTGATCTCGCCGTTCTTGAGATAACTCAGATGCGAGCGCTGCGCGCCCTCGATCCTGACAGGAACGATCACGGCATCGGCCTTGTCGGCGATCATCGCGGTGCCGTCATAGACCTTCATCAGCGAGCCATGCACGGTCAGCCGGCCTTCGGGGAAGATCACGACAGGTTCAGCGGAGGCGACCAGCTTGATCAGGTCACGCGCGCCGAGCGGCTTGGTCGGATCGACGGTGATGTGGCGGACCATTTTCAGGAACGGCTTGGCCCACCACGCCTTCGCAATTCCGGTATCGACGGCAAAGCTGGCGTCGATCGGCAGCGTCGCGTGCAGCAGCGGGCCGTCGACCAGACTGACATGGTTGGGCGCGATCAGCATGCGCGTGCCCGCGGGCGGCAGATTCTCAATGCCGCGAACCTCGACGCGGAACAGCGCACGGAACAGCAAGGCGCCGAAGTCGCGCACACCCTCCTTGCCCCACTTCTTGAGCACGAACCACACCGAACCGAAGCTCGCGACGGCAAGGCCGAAGAAGATCCAGGCGATCGAAAGCCCGGCATATTGCAGCAGCGCGACGAACAGCGAGCCCACCACCATGAAGCCGGCCTGCAGGATGTTGCCGGCCGCGATGATCCGGGCGCGCTCCGATGGCGCGGTCCAGGCCTGCACCGCGGCGAACGCCGGCACCACGAACAGGCCGCCGCCGATGGCGAACAGGAAGAAGCCGACCAGCATATGCAGCCCGCCAAACGAGGTCGCGAACGCTGCCGCGGTCACGCCGTTGCCCGGCACGGTCGCGCCGATCACCGCGGCGAGATCGAGACCAACGACGCCCATGATGATGGCGCCGATCGGCACCAGCGCGAGATTGGGCCTGACGTGGCTGAGCTGTGCCGCAATCAACGAGCCGGTCGCGATGCCGATCGCAAAGGTCGCAAGGCACAAAGTGACGACGCCTTCGGTGCCTCCAACGCCTTCCTTGATCAGCGCGGGCAGCAGCGACAGCACGACCGCGCCGGCGAGCCAGAACCAGGACACGATCACCATGCCGTCCCACAGACGTGGCTCGGCATAGAGCGACTTGAGCAGCCGCACCGTGGACGTCCACGGATTGGCGGTGATGGCGAGTTCGGGTGCGGACGGCGTGGTGGCGGGAATGCGCGCGGCGAACGCCCAGGACAGGACGGACAGGCCGACCACGGCAAGCGAGATCCAGCCCATGTGGCTCGCGCCCGCGACGAACAGGCCGCCGGCGATGGTGCCGATCAGGATTGCCAGGAAAGTTGCACCTTCGACCAGCGCGTTGCCGGTGGCGAGCTCGCCAACCGAGAGCTGGTCGGGCAGGATCGCGTATTTCACCGGGCCGAACAGCGCTGCGACCGTGCCGAACAGCGCCAGCGCGGCGAACAGAAGCGGCACCGAATGCAGGAAGAAGCCGGCCGCCGCAAAGCAGGCAGCAAAGATCTCGAGGAATTTCAGCCGCCGGGCGACGACCGATTTCACATACTTGTCCGCGAGCTCACCGCCGAGCGCCGACAATACGAAGAAGGGAAAGATGAAAACGGCGCCGGCAAGTGTTACCAGCGACGCATTCTCGCCGGCGGTCGCGCCGTAGAGCAGAATGATGACCAGCGCGTTCTTCAGGACGTTGTCATTAAGGGCCGAGAAGAACTGCGCCCAGAACAATGGCGCGAAACGGCGGGACGACATCAACTGTTTGATCATAACCGGTTCCTGGGCAGTTCGGCCGAAAGTCCTTGGCCTTGTAAAATTCGTTTTGGGGTTATCGGGGTCAGGAAAAGCGAAAGTTAAGCAGTGATGCCGTTGCTATTAGTGTTCTTGATTGCCTCGCGGTTCGACGTCGCAAGTCGCGGCATCGGCTGACCATGCACGGCAAAGATGTACGAGACCTTGTGCCTGGTTGTGGTGCGGCCATGTTGGCCGGCGACAATGCGGAGCATGGTGATTTCTTGGTTAGGAACCGGCTCCGCAATCGAGGCGAATTGGACCGTTCGGCCGTCTCAGGTGAGCTCGCTGAGCGAACCGAACGGCCAGCGCCCGCGGGGACGCTGCATTTGCCGCGCACGACGCCGGATCTGTGCTGCAAACCGGCGGCGTTCGAGCACGCCGGCAACGTCGCAGGCGTTGGCAATACGATTGATCGGCGCGGTGATGACGCGGGCGATCGACCTGCCAAATTCCAGGACGGACTTGAGGACATCCACGAAGAAGGTCGTGGTCAGTTGCCGGGTCAGTTGCAGGACAAGTGTTTCCATGTGAGCGGCCTCCGGATGAATTTGAGCAACGCTCATTTTATAGCGCGAAAATGAGCGTCGCTCAAGAAATATCTTCGCAAGGACCGAAAGCGCACATGCCCGATCGACAGGCAGCCGCCGCTTCAGAAATTAAGTCATTGATATTATATACAATTAATGCATCCGAGCCCCGTCGGCAGCTTCGACCTAGCGCATACGCGCGATCGTGCCGGCGACAATCTGCATGGCGACGCCGAACACCCATCCGATCATGATCGCAACCGTCCAGGCGACATGCGGCTCGATGCGAAGCACGATGAGGACCACCGAGACGAAGGCGACCAGTGCCGCAAGAAACGTCCCGACCGCACTCATGAATTCCGCCGCATCGATATTCCCGCGCGAGGATTGATCGCTCGGCGGCTGGAATGGCAGTGGCGGCGTGTCGATGCCGAGATAGAAGCCGATTGCGCCGCAGATCATCATGAGCAGAAGAAATCCCTGCGACGTAAAGGCAGAGATGCCTGACCCGACAAGGGCCGCCACGAACAGGCCGCTCGCGGCTCCCGCCATGGCAAGGCCAAGGCGCTCGAGAACATGGGCGAACTTTCGTACGCGGGACCGCATCGTGCCGATCCCCCATGATAATGATCAGGCTACGCCTCTTTCCGATAGCGTGAAAGATACCGTTCGCATGTGGCGCTGCACATGTCGGCGGCCCATGTTCACCGCAAATTGCGCTGATAACGGCGATTAGTTACCGCGATTATCGATTTTCTGCAGACTCGCAGCTCTCGTAGGGTGGGCAAAGCGCAGCGTGCCCACCATCGAGCATTCCGCTCGCAATGGTGGGCACGCTTTCATCGTCACTTGTGGTGAGCTGCGGTGGATGTAGTCGCTTTGCCCACGCTATGCTCTGCGATCGCTTCTGCTACGCTGCGCGGCCGAACTCGCTGCCGAGATGCTTGAGCCGCGGCAGCACTTCCTGCTTCAACAGTTGCAGCGAGTGGTGCCAGGCTTCCGGCTTGTGCTTGTAGTCGAATCCGAACACGAGCAGCACGCCGAAGCCGCCGACTTCCTGATAGATCTTCTCGATCTTCTCGGTGACGGTCGCGGGCGAGCCGACGATCCAGTTGTGGCGGGCGCAATATTCGACGTTGACGTCGCTGTCCGGCACGTCGGGCGTGGCTTTCAGATAGTCCTTGAAGCCGAAGTGACCGAGCAGCGGCAGGAAATACTCGCCCATCATCCGCCCCATCATGTCGCCGGTCGACAGACGCCAGGCTTCCTCGTCGGTGTCGGCGACAAAGACTTCGCGCACCAATCGCCAATCCTGCCTGCTCGGCTTGCGACCAGTCTTCGCTGCGCCCGCCTCCACCGAATCCCAGTGGCTGCCGACATAGGCCGGGTTGAGGTTGAGGCTCATCGGGATGAAGCCGCGCTCGCCCGCCAGCTTCAGCGTGTCAGAGTTCTTGGACAGGCCGGCGACCCCGATCGGCGGATACGGTGCCTGCTTCGGCTTGAGGTGGGGCTTGAGGAAATCGAACATCGTGTCCGGTTTCGTCACCGTCCAGTATTTGCCCTTGTATGTCCACGGAGCATCGTCGGTCCAAAGCTTCAGGATGATCTCGAGCGCTTCGCGCGTCATGTCGCGGTTCTGGCCGGACATGCCGTCGACATTGAACATCGCCCAGTCGCTCGGCAGGCCGCTTGCAGCGACACCGAAATTGAGCCGCCCATTGGAGAGATGATCGAGCATTGCGACGCGGTTCGCGAGTTCAGCCGGATGGTGATAGGGCAGCAGGAAGCCGCCGGGACCGATGCGGATGTTCTTGGTCTGCAGCAACGCCTGCGCGACCAACAGATCCGGAGACGGATGCGGCTCCCAGGGCGCGGTGTGGTGCTCGCCGATCCACGCTTCCTGATAGCCGAGTTCGTCCAGCCACCTGAGCACCTGCAGGTCCCAATCGTGGCCCTCCTTCAATCCGCACTCCGGCGGATGCGAGGGCATCGCGAAATATCCTAGTTCCATGGCTTTCCTCTCGCTTGTTTCTGGTGCGACTTTGCCGTCGCATCTCATGCACAAGCGAGAGTACTCACCCCGGTTGCGGCGGAATAGTGGCTTTCGTCATTGCAGAGCGGAATGGCCGTTTCACTTTCGCTCGCAATGACGGTGAAGACTTACCGCGCCCCGAACGTCGTCGCGCCGAACAACGCCTTGTGCGTCGACGGTTGCGAACGCCAATACTGCGGCGGTGCGTCAACCTGTCCGCCGAGTTCAGCAGCGGCGTGCCAAGCCCAGCGCGGATCGTAGAGCATGCCGCGGGCGAGCGCGACCATATCAGCCTTGCCGGAGGCGACGATCTCTTCAGCCTGCTTAGCATCCGTGATCAGGCCGACTGCCATGGTGGTGACATCAGTTGCTTCTTTCACGGCCTGCGCGAGCGGCACCTGATAGCCCGGGCCCAGTGGAATCTTTTGCAATGGCGAAACGCCACCGGAGGACACATCGATCCAGTCGACCCCGCGCGTCTTCAATTCCTTAGCGAATTCGATCGTCTGCGCGACGTCCCAGCCGCCCTCGACCCAATCAGTCGCCGACACCCTGATGCCAACGGGCTTGCGATCCGGGAATGCGGCACGCACCGCGTCGAACACTTCAAGCGGGAAGCGCATGCGGTTTTCGAGCGAACCGCCATACTGGTCGGTGCGCCTGTTCGAGATCGGCGACAAGAACTGATGCATCAAATAGCCGTGCGCGCCATGCAGTTCGAGCGCGTCGATGCCAAGCCGGTCGGCACGCTTGGCGGCCGTCACAAAATCGTCGCGGATGCGCTTGAGCCCGGCCTCGTCCAACGCGAGCGGCGCCGCCTCGCCTTCCTTGTGCGGAACGGCCGATGGCGCCACGGTCTGCCAGCCGCCTTCGGACAGCGGGATCAGCTGCCCGCCATCCCAGGGTCGATGGCTCGATCCCTTGCGGCCGGCATGCGCAAGCTGCATCGCGACCGCTGCTTTCGAATGTTTGCGCACCGAGGCCAGGATCGGCTTCAGCGCGGCTTCGGTGGCGTCGTTGTAGAGACCAAGACAGCCGGGCGTGATGCGGCCGATGGCCTCCACATGCGTGGCTTCGATGCAGAACATCGCCGCGCCCGATAGCGCCAGCATGTTGATATGCGTGAAATGCCAGTCATTGGCCTCGCCGTTTTCTGCCGAATATTGGCACATCGGCGATACCATGATCCGGTTGGGTAATTTCAGGCCGCGCAGCTCGATCGGGGAAAACAGGGCGCTCATGTGGGGATCCGGATAGGAGGGAAACTGCCCTTTCATCTAGCGACGCCCCGGCCCCGTCTCAAGCTGTCAGCTACTGCTTGATTCCGGCCGCCTTGATCAACTCCAGGTTAGCGGCGGTCTCGCGCTTGATGAAATCGTCCATCTGGTCTGATGTCATCGGCATCGGCTCGACGCCGAGCTTCTTCAGGCTTGCCTGCGTCGCCGGATCATTCAACACCCTCATGCCTGCAGCGTGAAATTTGTCGATGATGTCGCGCGGCGTTTTCGCCGGCACGAAGATCCCGAACCAGCTCATGCTGTCGGCGCCGGTCAAACCGATCTCCGACGGAGACGGCACATCGGGCAAATCGGCGGCGCGCTTCGGCGTCGACACCAACAGCGCCTTCACCTGGCCGTCGCGGATCAGGGGCAGCGCGGTCGCGAGCGGGCAGAAATAGAGATCGATGCGCCCGCCCAGGATGTCGGCAATCACTTCGGGACCGCCGCGATAGGGCACGTGGGTGCCTTCGATGCCGGCGGCGAGAAGGAATTTTTCGGCGCTGATATGCACGGCGCTGCCGACGCCGACCGAACCAAAGGAGATCGAGCCGGGCTTCGCCTTGGCGTCGGCAATGAAATCCTGGATGGTTTTCCAGGGCCGCTCTTTCGGCACGATCATGACATTGGCGCTGGAGCCGATCATCAGCACCGACGAAAGGTCTTTGGTCGCGTCGAAAGAAAGATTCGGGAAGATTGCCGGCGCAATGGTCAGCGCCGAGGAATGCGCGAGCACGTTGTAGCCGTCAGGCTCCGCCTTGGCGACGAGGCCGGTGCCGAGCGTGCCGCCAGCGCCGGCGCGGTTCTCGATCACGAAGGGCTGGCCGAGCTCGCCGAGAGCCGATCGAACACCAGGCGCGGCACCACATCGGTGGCGCTGCCCGCGCCGAACGGGATCGTCGCCTTGATCAGGCGCGAGGGCCAGGTCTCCGCCTGTGCAACTGCGGCAAACAAACTCGCGGCGATGAGAATGGAAAACAACTTGCGCATCATGGCTCTCGATTTCGATTGACGCCGCGGCGCTGCAAGAACCGTTCCGCTGGCCGCCGGGTTTGCCAACCCCGAAACCAGTCTCCTATTCCACCAGCGTGAACTGCAGCAGGAGCGTACGCTGGATCATCGAGAAATTATCGTCGGAGATCATGGTGATCACGGTGTCGCCTTCGGCCGTGGTGTGGGCGTCGATGCCCTCCATGTTGTCGATCTCGTTGCCAAGATCGGCGTTGAAGACCGAAGGACCGTCGAGGACGGCGCCCGGCATCACGGACGCAAGCTCGACGCGGCGGATGCGGATGCCGACGCCGCCAACCCAGGAGAATTTGCGCTCGAGCAGCAGCAGGTCGCCGGACGGCAGCAGCACCGCGTCGCTGATGTCGAAACTGTCGGTGCGGCGAACGGAAAACTGCCCCGGCGTCTTGCCGCCGACCAGGAAGCCGATGATGTTGCCCCGCGCATCGAGGCCGCGCTCAGAGATCGCGATCAGCGTTCCCGCCAGCGGCTGGCCTTGCGGCACCATCACCAGCGCCTCCAGCCCCTTGTTGTTCGGAAGCCGTTTCGCGGCCGGCGGGAGCGGCACCACCTCGCCACGTGCGCGCGTGAATCCCTTGGCGAAATCGAACCGCAGCACCTGGTTGACACGCTCGAGCCCGACATAAACGAACGAGCCGTCGAGCGCCATGGATTCAGAATCGTACCAGCCGCGCGCGGTGATCGGCCTGCCATCCGGGCCGAGCAGCGGCGCCGCCTCGACATCGGCGAGCCCCGTCATCTCGCGGCCTTTGTAAACGATGCGGCCGGTGAACCAGCTACCGTGGTCGCTGAGGGCGATGAAGCGTTCGCCCTTTGCATCGAGCCGCAACGCCGACAGGCCGCCGAAGCCGCGAAAGGAAGAGGTCAGCACCAATCCGCTGCGATATTCCAGCGCGCCGAACCTGACATGCGCGCGATCGCGGATATCGAAGGAAGCCAGCGGCCGCGCATTGACATCGATCGAGACCGGCGCCGCCACCGTGGACTCGCTCGGCAGGATCGGTTTCGTCGGCGGCTCGAGAACGGTCTGCGCGCGCGCCGCGGATGGCAGCGCCGTGGTCGCAAGACCCGCCGCGGCGATGCCCAGGAAGCGGCGGCGGGAAAGATCTCCATCCCTCATGGTGAGGAGGCGCATTCGCGCCGTCTCGAACCATGAGGCCCGGCAGCTTCCTCGTCGTCCGAGGGGCAGCGGCGACGCCGCTCCTCGGGATGAGACGATCCGTTGGCGCGGCGCGTCATGTCATGATGTTCAAGAATGCAGCCGCCTGGGCCGGCGTTCCGCGGGAGCAGGGCCGTGAGTCTCGCTGAAGAGCTCGGCGAGCTTCTCGGTGATGGCGCCGCCGAGTTCTTCGGCATCGACGATGGTGACGGCGCGGCGATAGTAGCGCGTGACGTCGTGGCCGATCCCGATCGCGATCAGCTCGACCGGCGAGCGGGTCTCGATCTCCTCGATGATGTGGCGCAGATGCCGCTCGAGGTAGTTGCCGGGATTGACCGACAGCGTGGAATCATCGACCGGCGCGCGTCGGAGATCATCATCAGGATCTTGCGCTGCTCGGAACGAGCCAGCAGGCGCTTGTGCGCCCAGTCCAGCGCCTCGCCGTCGATGTTCTCCTTGAGCAAGCCCTCGCGCATCATCAGGCCGAGATTCTTCCGCGCCCGCCGCCACGGCGCGTCGGCTGACTTGTAGATGATGTGACGGAGATCGTTGAGCCGGCCGGGATTCGGCGGCTTGCCGGCGGCAAGCCAGGCTTCGCGGGACTGCCCGCCCTTCCAGGCGCGCGTCGTGAAGCCGAGGATCTCGACCTTGACGCCGCAGCGCTCCAGCGTGCGCGCCAGGATATCCGCACAGGTGGCGGCGACTGTGATCGGGCGGCCGCGCATCGAGCCGGAATTGTCGAGCAGCAGCGTCACCACGGTGTCGCGGAAGGTCGCTTCCTTCTCGCGCATGAACGACAGCGGGTGATAGGGATCGGTGACGACGCGCGACAGGCGCGCAGGATCGAGAATGCCCTCTTCGAGGTCGAATTCCCAGGCGCGGTTCTGCTGCGCCATCAGGCGGCGCTGCAACCGATTGGCCAGCCGCGCGACGATGCCCTGCAGATGCGCGAGCTGTTTGTCGAGATAGGAGCGCAGGCGCTCCAGCTCGTCATGGTCGCAGAGGTCTTCGGCCGCGACGATCTCGTCGAATTTCGGTGCAAAGGCGTGATATTCGGGACCGCGCGGCTCGTTGCCGCCACGCGTGTTCGGCCGCGTCGCCTCGCCCGGCGTTTCGTCGTCGCCGAGCTCGCCGTCGTCGAAGGTGTCGCTGGTGGACGCCTGCGCGCTTTCCATCGCACTCTCGGACATCTCTTCCGAGGTCGTCTGCGCCTGGTCGGCGCTCATCTCCTGCGCGGCGTCGGAATCAGGCGAGCCTTCGGCGCCGGACTGATCGCTCTCGCCATCCGGATTTTCATCCTGGTTGTCGTCCTCGTCGGAGTCCATGTCGCGCTCGTCGCCGAGGTCGAGCGCCGACAACAGATCATGCACGAGGTCGCCGAACCTGGCCTGGTCCTCGGTGAATCGCGCCAGTTTATCGAGCCGCGTGCCGATCTTGTCTTCCAATAGCGGGCGCCAAAGGTCGACCATCTTGCGCGCAGCCTGAGGGGGCGCCAGTCCGGTCAGCCGCTCGCGCACCAGCATCGCCAGCGCATCCGCCAGCGGCGCATCGGCGCGGTCGGTGATCTCGTCATACTTGCCGCGGTGAAAATGATCGTCGAGCATCGCGTTGAGGTTTTTCGCAACGCCCGCCATCCGCCGCGAGCCGATCGCCTCGACGCGCGCCTGCTCGACCGCCTCGAACACGCCGCGCGCCTGCGGATTGCCCGGGATCAGCTTGCGATGCACCTTGGGATCGTGACAGGCGAGCTTCAGTGCGATCGAGTCCGCGTGGCCGCGCACGATCGCGGCGTCACGCTTGGTCAGTTTGCGCGCAGGCTCCGGCAGTCGCGCCTTGCCGGGCGCAAGCCCCGGGCGTTCGGCGGCGAAGGAGACTTCGAGCTCCGGCGCCTTCGCGATCGCCTTCAGGCACGAGGTCACCGCGCGCTTGAACGGCTCGGTCGGCGCTTCCTTCGTTCCGCGGAATTTCGAGTTGGAGATGGTCATCTCGATCTCACCGTCGTCCTCGCGAAGGCGGGGACCTATAACCACAGGAAGAAGTTGTTGAGCGCGATGGCGGCCCCAATCTTCGCAACAACCACGTCCTGGGGTTATCGCGACGAGCGCGAGCGCTCGCTCGGGAGATCCCGGATCGCGCTTCGCTTGTCCGGGACGACATCGTCGGTCCTTAGCTGAGCGCTACGTTGACAGCGGATTCGGGCAGCTCCGCATTGAAGCAGCGCTGATAGAATTCAGCCACCAGCGGCCGCTCGAGCTCGTCGCACTTGTTGAGGAAGGTGACGCGGAAGGCAAACCCGATATCGCCGAAGATCTCGGAGTTTTCCGCCCAGGTGATCACCGTGCGCGGGCTCATCACCGTCGACAGATCGCCATTGGCGAAGGCGTTGCGGGTGAGATCGGCGAGCCGCACCATCTTGTTGACGATGTCGCGGCCTTCCTGGCTGCGATAGTGCTTCGCCTTGGCGAGCACGATCTCGACTTCCTCGTCATGGGCGAGGTAGTTCAATGTGGTGACGATCGACCAGCGGTCCATCTGGCCCTGGTTGATCTGCTGGGTGCCGTGATAGAGGCCCGACGTGTCGCCAAGGCCGATCGTGTTGGCGGTCGCGAACAGACGGAACGCCGGATGCGGCTTGATCACCTTGTTCTGGTCGAGCAGCGTCAGCCGGCCGGAGACCTCCAGCACGCGCTGGATCACGAACATCACGTCAGGCCGGCCGGCGTCATACTCGTCGAACACCAGCGCGACATTGTGCTGCAGCGCCCAGGGCAGGATGCCGTCGCGGAACTCGGTGACCTGCTTGCCGTCCCGGACCACGATGGAGTCCTTGCCGACCAGGTCGATACGGCTGATATGGCTGTCGAGATTGACGCGCACGCAGGGCCAGTTGAGCCGCGCTGCAACCTGCTCGATATGGGTCGACTTGCCGGTGCCGTGATAGCCGGTGACCATCACGCGGCGGTTCCTGGCGAAGCCGGCGAGGATCGCGAGCGTGGTGGCGCGGTCGAAGCGGTAATCCGCATCAACCTCCGGCACGTGCGGGTCGACTTCCGCATAGGCCGGCACCTCAAGGTCGCTATCGATGCCGAACACCTGCCGGACCGATACTTTCATGTCGGGCAAGCCGACGGTGTCTTCCAATGTGGTCTGGGCGGCGGTCGTCATTCGTCCTCCGAGGTCCCGGGAATCCCGAAACCAGATTATTCGTTTGGCTGCGGATTGGGTGCTCTGCACAAGCCTAGCAGAGTGCAACCGCCGGCAGAAGCCCGCGGCGCGATCAAAGTTCCGTTGTCCTTTCATAAAGATAGGTGCTGGACGCGGTTTTTGGAGGGCTGCCCTGCGAATCGTGCTGCACTTTGCCGCGAGGGCGCGCCGCGATCCCTTTCCACGCCGGAGGCGAGTTGTTAGCTCTGGAGGTCAGGCAAGACCGTGAGCTGCGGGAATTTTGTGACCACATTCCTCGACCCCCTGATCACTTTCGTTTCGGCCCATGCGTGGCTTGCCTATCTGACGCTGTTTCTGGCCGCCTTTCTGGAGGCGGTTCCGGTGGCGGGGTCGCTGGTGCCCGGCTCGACCATCATCCTGGCGATGGGCGCGCTCATCCCCGGCGGCGAGCTGAAGCTCTGGCCCGTGCTGGCGGCCACCGCCGCAGGCGCCCTGCTCGGCGACGGCTCCGCCTACTGGATCGGCCATCGCCGCCAGCGCGAGATTCTGAGCGCATGGCCGCTGTCCGGCTATCCGCGCCTGATCGAGCAGAGCGAGGCATTCTTCCACCGTTGGGGCACGCTCGCGGTGTTCTTTGCGCGCTTCGTGCCGCCGTTCCGCGCCTTCGTGCCGCTCACCGCCGGCGCGCTGGATATGCCGCCGGTGCGCTTCTACAGCGTCAATATCCCCGCGGTCCTGCTCTGGGCGCCGGTGCATGTGCTGCCGGGCGTGCTCGCGATCTCGGCGCTGCATGAGTATGGCGGGCTGCCGTATCACCATCACGTCGGCAAGCATATCTGGATGCTGGCGGTGATCGGCGGCGCCTTGATCCTGACGCTGGTGCTTTGGATCATCCGCCGCCGGCGCGGCGTGATCGAGCCAGCGGCAAAGTCCGGCACGTAGCCTGGGTGGAGCCAACGGGTCGCGCGAACGCGCGCCCGATGACAGGCTCCGCGCAACCGGGGACATCCCTATCAATGGTCGCCGGCGGTCCGGGGTTACGCTGGCGCTCCACCCGGGCTGCGCATCTCAAATGGTTTTGGCGGCCGCGCTGCGTCCGGGCGCCGGCCCGACATATCGTGCGCGCGGGCGGATCAGCCGGCCGTGCTGCAATTGCTCGCTGGCATGCGCGATCCAGCCGACGCTGCGCGCCATCGCGAACAGCGCGAGTTCGCTGTCGACCGGAAGCCGCAGGCTGTGCACCAGCACGGCCAGCGCATAGTCGATATTGACGAACTCGCCGGTCGCCTCCGCGATCCGCTCCGGAACCTCCCTGGTGAATTTGCGCGCGGCGCCGGTGCGCGCGAGCGCATCCAACAGCGACTGCGCACGAGGATCGCCGCGCCGGTAGACGCCATGACCGAAACCAGCGAAGCGCTCGCCGAGCGCGACACGCTCGCGGATCACGGGTTCGACGTCCTGGTCGACGAGCGTCTTCACCAGCCGCGACGCCAGCACGCCGGCGCCGCCGTGCTTCGGACCCTTCAGCGCGGCGAGGCCGGCGATGACGGCGTCATAGAGATTGAGCCCGGTCGAGGCGGCGCAGCGCGCCGTGAAGGTCGAGGCATTCAATTCGTGATCGGCGAGCAGCACCAACGTGCGGCGGATCAGGTCGGCGGCATGCTTGTTGTCGCCCGCCCAGGCGTCGGCGATCTGCACATGTAACGGTTCGGACGACGGCTCGCGGTTCAGCATGGTCGCAACCAGCAGCCTGACGATGCGCGCGCCGACCATGGCGCGGCCGTCTGGCGCGCGGGTGAAGGCACGCGGATCGGCGCTTGCGGCCAGCGCCAGCACGGCAATGGCACGGTCGATCGGTGCGGCGCGGCGCGCGGCCTCCGCGATGGCACGCATCTCGTCCGAGACGAACGGGCAGTTGCCCGGCGCGAAGGGATCGACGCCCGTCACGTCCCACAACAGCGTCGCCGTGTGTTCGAGCGTGTCTTTCTCGGCGAGATCGACGCAGTTCACGCCGCGGTAGATCGGCCCGTCCTCTGTGATCGTCGCGATCGCCGAGTCCATCACCGGCAGATCGGCATCGAAGCTGCGCAGGCCCCGCGGCTCCGGCGACGGGGTACGGCGCTCCTTCAACCCGCGCACATCCTCAGCGCGATAACGGTGGCTGCGGGAATCCGCCGATGGCTCGGAGCGGATCAGGCCGCGGCTGACATAGGCGTAGAGCGTAGCCGGAGAGATCGCGAGCTCGGCCGCTGCCTCGCGGGCGGAGAGGTAAAGGCCATCGGATTTTTTCATCTTGATTAAGCTAATCAAGATTGATCAATCTGTCGAGAGGATCGACTTTCCTAATCACGAAAGGAGATCCGCCATGAATATCCAGGTGACGAAGAGCCCGATCGGGCTGGACGGCATTCCCGCCGCCGAAACCGTGCTTAGCCACGTCGACGGCGAGCGCGGCGAACTGATCATCGCGGGCGAGCACATCCGGGTGCTCGCCTCGACATCGAGCTTCGAGGGCGTCACCGCGCGATTGTGGAACGCCGCAACCGGGAGCGCGCTCAGCGAGGCCAATGTGCGCGCCAAGCTTGGTGCCGCGCGCGAGCGCGCCTTCGCGCGATTGCCGGAATTGCTGCCGGCGACCCGCGGCATGTCGATCGTGGACGGCTTCCGCGCCGCGGTGGCGGGCTTGCGCGCCGAAAACGGGCTTGAGCACGAAGCGACGATCGTCGGCGCCTTTCCGGTGATCGCCGGCGCGCTGGTGCAGCGGGCCAAGGGCAACGATCCAGTCGCACCGGATCCGAATGTCAGCCACGCCGCGGATACGCTGACGATGCTGCTCAACCGCAAGCCGGAGCCGCGCGAGGTCGCGGCACTGGATGCCTATCTCGTCACGGTCTGCGATCACGGCATGAACGCCTCCACCTTCGCGACGCGCGTGGTGGCCTCGACGCAGGCCGACCTGTTCGCGGCCGTCACCGCCGGCTATTGCGCGCTGACCGGGCCGCTCCATGGCGGCGCGCCGGAGCCGGTACTTGAGATGCTCGATGCGATCGGGACGCGCGAGCGCATCAGGCCCTGGGTCGATGCGGCGCTGGCGCGCGGCGAGCGGCTGATGGGATTCGGCCATCGCGTCTATCGCGTGCGCGATCCCCGCGCGGATGTGCTGAAGGATGCGATCGAGCGGTTAGCTGCCGAAGGCGCCGACCTGCCATTCGCCGGTGAGGTCGAGGCCTATATTCGCGAGGCGCTGCGGCGGAAGAATCCGACCCGGCCGCTGGAAACGAATGTCGAGTTCTTCACCGCGATCCTGCTCGATGCGCTTTCCATTCCGCGGCAGGCCTTCACGCCGATCTTCGCGGTGGCGCGCTCTGCGGGATGGACCGCGCATGCGCGCGAACAGCAGCGCACCGGCCGGCTGATCCGGCCAAGCTCGTCCTATGTGGGGCCAATGCCGAAAGTGTGAGGCGCAGACCGTCAAAGGGACGACGGCAGCGACACAAATTCCGCCCCCGGGACCCATAACCACTGACGTGAATTGTAACTAAGACTGGGCCGACATTTTGCCGTAACCACGGGATCCTGTGGTTATTATGGGTCCCGGGTCAAGCCCGGGACGACAGTGTGCTACGCCTCGCGCACCACCGTCTTTAGATAGTTATACGCCTTGATGATCTCGATCAGGCGGTCTTCGGTAGAACGATCGCCACCGTTGGCGTCGGGATGGTGCTGCTTCACCAGCGCCTTGTACTTCGCCTTGACGTCTTCGAGCGTCGCCTCGGCGGAGAGTCCCATCACCTGCAGTGCCTTGCGCTCGGCGTTCATTACCTTGCGCGCCTCGGGCTTGGCCTGCGCGCCGGGGCCAGGCCGCCAGCCAGCACGGCCATTGAGTTCGGAGAACACGTTAAAGGGATCGGCGGCGCCGCCGAGATCGTCCTCGGCACTACCCTTGCCATGCTTGGCGCTGGTGTTGGCGCCCATCTTCCAGGTCGGGCGATGGCCGGTCAGCGCATCCTTCTGGTAGCGCGCCACCGCCTCGGGATTCATGCCCTGGAAGAAATTGTAGGACTGGTTGTATTCGCGAACATGGTCGAGGCAGAAATGCCAATACTCGCGCGAGTTCTCGCGGCCCTTCGGCGCGCGGTGCGAACCCTTGTTCTGACAGCCGGCCCATTCGCAGGTGATGGCTTCCTGGCCAGCCTGCGCCTGGCGCTTCGCACTCACCTTCGTCGGCTTGATGCGAATGGAGTCGAAGAATTTTGATGAATCGATCGCCATGACTGACTTTGACTACGCAATGCAAAAAGCTTCAAGTCTTGACATTGCGAATACCTCTGCTTCGGATGTGCCATTGACGAAATGCAGCCTTCGAACTATTGCCGCCGCCATGAGCACAAGAGATGTTATTATAAACAAGTTGCGTGAAGCTTTCTTGCCCGAAAGCCTCGAGGTCCACGATGAATCACATCTGCATGAGGGCCACGCGGGGCATCGGCCAGGCGGCGAGACGCATTTCCGTGTCTATATTGTATCTCAAGCGTTCGAAGGGAAGAGCCGGATCGAACGCCATCGCATGATTAATGCGGCACTGGCTCAGGAACTCGTGGATCGCGTGCATGCGCTCGCGATCCACGCGCAGGCCCCAGCGGAACGACCGCGCTGAAGGACGCCGCCTGGAAATTTAGCTGAAGAACACGGCCGAACTGCGGTTTTGATCAACGTCGCGCAAGACGCCACGGCTGTTTTCCTTTATCAGAGATAGCTGCCTGGGCGATGGACAGTTCCATTGGAATTGGGCAGGCTCATTGCACCATCGTCACCTGTAACGAGGGGCTGTCAGATGGTTCACTGGGCACATCTGCGATTGGCCGCGGCCGTGATGGCAATGCTGGCGCTCTCTGTGCCCGTACCGGCTGCGGCACAGGCCATGCCGAGCCCGCTCGTTCAGGAAGTGCTCGTGAAAAGCATTCTGGTGACGCTGAGCGATGCCGTCGCCGCCAATAATTTCACGGTCCTGCACGCCAAGCTCTCAAAGCCGTTCGCCGGGCAGTTTCCGCCGGAGAAGCTGCAGGCCGTCTTCAAGGATCTCGTCGACAAGCACGCGGTGTTCGACGCCGTGGTGGCAAAGCCCGTCGTTGCAGACGAGGAGGCAAAGATTGACGACAAGGGCGTGCTGCGCCTGAAGGGCCATTTCGAGACCACGCCGAAGCAGGTGAAGTATCAGCTCGCCTTCATCCCCGCCGACGGCACCTGGAAGCTTTCCGGCATCACCATCGACATTGAATAGGCGCCCTGCCTGATCCTCATCCTCCCGCCCGATCCTCACCCTGAGGAGATGGAGCGGATATGCGCTGCGCGGGCTGACTAGAACGCCGTCCCCGCGCGCTTCGGCCTAGGCTCTTCGGCCTCGGCTTCGCGTGGCAGCGCGGTGATGCGCAGTGCCGTGATGCGGTTGCGCTCGCGGCGCAGGACGCGGAAGCGGAAGCCGTGGAAGGTGAAGCTCTGGCCGCGTTCGGGAATCGAGCGCGCTTCATGGATCACGAGACCCGCCACGGTCGTGGCTTCCTCGTCTGGCAAATGCCAGTCCATCGCACGGTTGAGATCGCGGATCGGCACCGAGCCGTCGACCACCACGGAGCCGTCGGGCTGGGCACGAACACCCGCGACCACCACGTCGTGCTCGTCGGAAATGTCACCGACGATCTCCTCCAGGATATCTTCCAGTGTCACCAGGCCTTCGACTTCGCCATACTCGTCGACGACGAGGGCGAAGTGCGTCTTGCGGCGGCGGAACGCCTTGAGCTGCTCGGAGACAGGCCGCATCTCCGGCACGAACCAGGGCGGCAGCGCGATGGTCGAGACGTCGATGCTCGACGTGTCGCCATCGGCGGCGCGGATGGCGCGCAGCAAATCCTTGGCGTGCAGCACCCCGATGATGTTCTCGGGCTTGTCGCGCCACAGCGGAATGCGGGTGTACTCGGTGGCGAGCACCTCACGCACCAGTTCCTCCGGCGGCAGGTCCGCGTTGATCATGGTCATTTCGGTGCGATGGACCATCACGTCGGACACCTGCAACTCGCGCAGATCCAGGAGCCCGCCGAACATGTCGCGGTCCAGCTTCTCGACCTTGCCCTCATGATGCAACAGGTCGACGGCGCCGCGCAGTCGCTCGGTCGGCGACAGGATGGCCTGGTTGGCGCCGACCTTGATGCCGAAGAGTTTCATCAGAGCGAGCACGATGAACTCGATCACGGTCAGGAACGGTCCGAGCAGATAGACGGTGACCTTCATCGGCCGCGCCACCAGGAGCGATATCCGGTCGGGCGCGTTGATCGCGATGGTCTTCGGCAGCACCTCGGCGAAGATCACGACCGTCACCGTCATCACCGCGGTCGCATAGAGCACGCCGACATCGCCAAACCAGGCGGTGAGGATGCCGGTTGCGAGCGCCGATGCGCCGATATTGGCGATGTTGTTGCCGAGCAGCAGCGCGCCGATCAGCCGCTCGCGCATGTTGAACAGGCTGGAGACGACGCCGGCCTCGCGGTTGCCCTGCTTGGACAGCCGCAGCATGCTGGCGCGCGAAGCGCCGGTCAGCGCGGTCTCGCTCGCCGCGAAAAAGGCGGAGACCAACAGGCAGACGACGACGATTGCGAACGAAACCCAGGTCAAGCTACGTCATCCGAGCAGCGTCTTTGTCTTGGGCATGATCTCTTCGGAAAACCGGTTCCCACTTTTCCGGATCATGCTCTTAATTCTCGGCCAATTTTGCCTTCAGAAAGTCACGCACCGACGCAGGCTCGACGTCGCGCGCGATCACCGCGCGGCCGACGGCTTCCAGCAGAATGAAAGTCAGCTTGCCGCGCTTGACCTTCTTGTCCTGCGCCATCAGCGCCATCAGTGCGTCGGCATCGGCCAGTCCTTCCTGGGCGAAGCCGCCGATATCCTGCAGCCGGGTCGGCAATCCCACCGCGGCGAGGTGGCGTTTCACGCGCGCCGCGTCCGCTTGCGCGATCATGCCGAGGGAAGCGGAAAATTCTGCCGCCAGCGTCATGCCGATGGCAACGCCTTCGCCGTGGAACAGCCGGTCGGAAAAGCCCGTCGCCGCTTCCAGCGCGTGACCGAACGTGTGGCCGAGATTGAGCAGCGCGCGCTCGCCGGTCTCGCGTTCGTCGCGCGAGACGATCGCGGCCTTGGCGCGGCACGAGGTTGCGATCGCGTGCTCGCGCGCCGCGCCGCCCGAGAAGATGTCGGCGTGACTGGCTTCCAGCCAGGCGAAGAAAGCCTCATCGCCAAGCACGCCATATTTGGCGACCTCCGCATAGCCGGCACGGAACTGACGCGGCGACAGCGTGTCGAGCACGGCCGTATCGGCGACGACAAGCACCGGCTGGTGGAAGGCGCCGATCAGGTTCTTGCCCTGCGGCGAGTTGATCCCCGTCTTGCCGCCGACCGAGGAATCGACCTGCGCCAGCAGGGAGGTCGGAACCTGCACGAAATCGACGCCGCGGCGCAGGATGGCCGCGGCAAAGCCCGCGAGATCGCCAACCACGCCGCCGCCGAGCGCGATCACGAGATCGTTGCGCTCGATCTTGGCCGCGATCAGCGCTTCGCTGACCTGGGTCAGGCCGGTGTAGCTCTTCGAGCCCTCGCCCTCCTCGACGATGATGCGCGAACTCGAAATGCCCGCCGCCGCAAGCGACGCCTCGGTCGGCTCCAGCCAATGCTTCGCCACGGTGCGGTCGGTGACGATGGCGGCGCGCGTACCCGGGCGGAGCGCCGCAATGCGCGGCCCGAGCGACGGCAGCACCTCGCGCCCGATCACGATGTCGTAGGCGCGGTCGCCGAGCGCGACATCGACGGTGATGGGATCCGAGTGTTTCAGTGGCGCAGTCATGATGGGATGCTAATTCCGTTCGTTTCCGGTTGTGCCGTGCCGTTGCCACAGAGATGGGTATGCAACGCTTCGAGGCACTCTTCGACGATCCGGTCATGCGGCACGTCGCGCGACGAAATCGTCAGGTCAGCGCTCCGGTAGACCGGCTCGCGCTCGCCGAGCAGACGGTTGACCGTCCCCTCGGGATCCGCGGTCTGCAACAGCGGGCGATCGGCTCGGCGCCGCACCCGGCGCATGATGACATCGGCATCGGCGCGCAGCCAGAGCGAGATTGCCTTGGCACGGATGCAGTTGCGGGTCTCCTCACGCATGAACGCGCCGCCGCCGGTGGCGAGCACTGCCGGCCCGTCGCTAAGCAGGCGCGCGATTACCCGCGCCTCGCCATCCCTGAAATAGGCCTCGCCATGGGTTTCGAAAATCTCCGGGATCGACATGCCCGCCGCCGCCTCGATCTCGGTGTCGGCATCGGTGAAGGATAGCCTCAGCCGCGCGGCCAGCCGCCGGCCGATGGTCGATTTGCCGGCGCCCATCATGCCCACCAGCACGATCGACCTCGACCCCAGCGCGGCCAGGATGTCGGCCTCCAGGGACGGGAGCGCAGGTAGCGGTGGGGCGCTGTCTGGCATCTAAAGCTCGGTCTCTCGGCGAATTTGCGGCATTCCGGTCACCTATACTACCCCCGCCGATACCGTTGCCAGAGTCTTGCAACGGCTGAGGGAACATGGTGGATGATGCCGATGGTTAATTCGCCGCCCGAGCCTTCGATATGCCGAGCCTGTTCCGCTTCCTGACGGTCGTCGCCGTGATCGGCGGTATCGGCTACGGGATCATCTTCGCGCTGGCCAATTTCGTGACCCCGAAACCGCGGGAAATGACGGTGACGATCCCACCGGATAAGTTCCTCAAGAAATAGCCGCTATGATTCGGCGATGCGTCCCAAGACACGTTCCAAGACACCTGCCAAGACACCTGCCAAGACACCTGCCAAGACATCCGATGCCGGGCTGATCAGCCTGTTCCTCGACATGCTCGCGGCCGAACAGGGCGCGGGCGAGAACACGCTCGACGCCTATCGCCGCGACCTCGAGGACCTCTCCGAATTCCTCACCCATGCCGGCAAGAGCTTTGCCGGCGCGGACACCCAGACGCTGCGCGACTACCTCGCCGACCTCGACACGCGCGGGTTCAAATCAACCAGCGTCGCCCGCCGGCTTTCCTCGATGCGGCATCTGTTCCGATTCCTGCTCAACGAGCGCATCCGCAGCGACGATCCTGCTGCGATCCTCTCTGGCCCGAAGCGCGGCCGCGGCCTGCCCAAGGTGCTGTCGATCGCCGACGTCGACCGCATGCTGACGCGGGCGAAGGAACTCACGCAGACCGACACGACGCCGGCGCAGCGGCTGCGCGCGCTCCGGCTCCATTGCCTGCTCGAGGTGCTGTACGCCACCGGCTTGCGCGTCTCCGAACTGGTCTCGCTGCCGCTATCGGCGGCGCGGCGCGATGCGCGCATGATCGTGGTGCGCGGCAAGGGCAACAAGGAGCGGCTGGTGCCGCTGAACGAGGCCTCGCGGCAGGCGATGGCCGATTATCTCGCGGCGATGCAGGTCATGAAGCCGGAGAAGAAGGCCGCGCCGTCGAAATGGCTGTTTCCCTCCTTCGGCGAGAGCGGCCATTTGACCCGGCAGCATTTTGCCCGCGACCTCAAGGAATTGGCGGCCGCCTCCGGCCTGGCGCCGCGGCTCGTCTCCCCGCACGTGCTGCGGCATGCCTTTGCCAGCCACCTGCTCCACAACGGCGCAGACCTGCGCATCGTCCAGACCCTGCTCGGCCACACCGACATCTCGACCACCCAGATCTATACCCATGTGGTCGAGGAGCGGCTGAAGAGCCTGGTGCGCGACCTGCATCCGCTGGCGGAGAAGGCCTAGCCCGGTCGATCCCCGGATTGCGCTTCGCTCCATCCGGGCTACGGGTTACGCCTTGACTTCCGCGGCTTCTCACAGGAAAGAGCGTCACCGCTTGCGGTCAGCCCACGCGCCTCGGCTTAGGCTGCGTGTTAACTTATTGAAGATACAAAACTTCTCTTCCAGACCCCAGACCCGCTTCGCCGCCCGCCAGGTTCCTTCCTATATTGCCGTAATGCCGGATCAGATGCGCAGTTACCTCGACTTCGAAAAACCCGTCGCCGAGCTTGAATCCAAGATCGACGAATTGCGCGCGCTGGCGGCGTCCGGCAGCGACATCGGCGACGAGATCGCGCGGATCGAGGAGAAGGCCGGCCAGGCGCTGGCCGACCTTTATGCCAATCTGACGCCCTGGCAGAAGACGCTGGTGGCCCGGCACCCGCAGCGGCCGCATCTCACCGATTTCGTCAGCGCGCTCATCACCGAATTCACGCCGCTGGCTGGCGACCGCAAATTCGCCGACGACGAAGCCCTGCTCGGCGGCTTCGGCCGCTTCCGCGGCGAGAGCATCTGCGTGATCGGCCAGGAGAAGGGCGCCTCCACCGAGAGCCGGATCAAGCACAATTTCGGCATGGCGCGGCCCGAAGGCTACCGCAAGGCGGTCCGGCTGATGGAAATGGCCGACCGTTTCGGCATCCCGGTACTCTCCCTCGTCGATTCGGCCGGCGCCTATCCCGGCATCGGCGCGGAGGAGCGCGGACAGGCCGAAGCGATTGCGCGCTCGACCGACGCCTGCCTGTCGCTGGGCGTCCCCAATGTCGCGATCATTACCGGCGAGGGCATGTCGGGCGGCGCGATCGCGATCACCACGGCCAACCGCGTCCTGATGATGGAGCACGCGATCTACAGCGTGATCTCGCCGGAGGCGGCATCCTCGATCCTGTGGCGGGACGGCACCAAGGCGCAGGAAGCCGCCAACAGCATGAAGATCACCGCCCAGGACATGCTGCGATTCGGCGTGATCGACCAGATCCTGAAGGAGCCGCCGGGCGGCGCCCATCGCGATCCCGCCGCCATGATCGCGTCCACCGGCGATGCCATCGCGCAGGCCTTCGACGACCTACGAAATCTTGATGCGGACGCGATCCGCAAGCAGCGCCGCCAGAAGTTTCTCGATATCGGCCGCAAGCTCGCCTAGCTGGCCGCAAATCGCGGCATTTTGCTCCAGGTCGGCCAGTTTGGCCGCAATTCGGCCTAGAGGCGGGTTTTTAACCCTTGCTTGACCATGCCTGTCATGGTTCCGGCCCGCCGGACCCCGTTCAGGTTGCGGGTGGGAAGTCCAAAGGTTAGTATTTTAACGATCGCTTCAAGGCATAAAGGCTGACTTGGGGTTGCCCGAAATGCCTGGTGGGTGTGGAGCTTGGACTTGAATCACCGCACGCTGGTTCGCGCGCTTCTGGCCTCGGCTGCCCTTGCGGCCGCTGTATTGCTCGCCGGTTGCAATAGCGACGACATCTCACTCGCATCGAATGCCAAGGCCAACCAGCCGGTGCCGCCGAAGCTGGTCGCGGCGATTGCCGAAAAGGACATGGATCTGCAGTCGCCGATCCTGGTCCGCCTGTTCAAGCAGGAAGCCGAGCTCGAAGTCTGGAAGCAGGACCGCTCCGGCAGGTTCGCGCTGCTGAAGACCTATCCGATCTGCCGCTGGTCCGGCGATCTGGGCCCGAAGATCCGCGAGGGCGACCGCCAGGCGCCGGAGGGCTTCTATACGATCAGCCCCGGCCAGATGAACCCGCAATCGGCCTACTATCTCTCCTTCAACACCGGCTATCCCAACGCCTTCGACAAGGCGCTCGGCCGCACCGGCTCGCAGTTGATGGTGCATGGCGACTGCTCCTCGCGCGGCTGCTACGCGATGACCGACGAGCAGATCGCGGAGATCTATTCGCTCGGCCGCGAGTCCTTCTTTGGCGGCCAGAAGGCATTCCAGTTGCAGGCCTATCCGTTCCGGATGACGCCGGTGAACATGGCCAAGCACCGCAACAACCCGAACATGCCTTTCTGGAAGATGATCAAGGAAGGCTACGACCATTTCGAGGTGACGAAGCAGGAGCCGAAGGTCGACTTCTGCGAGAGGAAATATGTCTTCGACGCCGCCAAACCTGCGGGCGCTACCCGCGATCCGGCATTCGATGCGTCCGCCAAGTGCCCTGCCTATGTGATCCCGGACGAAATCGCGAGCGCCGTGCGCGAGAGGCAGCAGCAGGAGGCGGCCGAAGTCGCCAAGCTGATCTCCAAGGGCACGCCAGTGGCGCGGATGAACACCGGCATCGATGGCGGCATGAACAAGATCTTTGCCTCCAAGCTGCCGGAGGGCAGTACCGGCCTCTCCGAGGGCGGCGACAGCCAGAGCCTGGCGTCGCTGCAGTTGGCGCGTGCGCCCGGCACGATCCCGTCCACCGTCAATCCGCCGAAGCCGAACCTGGCGCAGCCCGAAGAGCCGGTGGTGGCGGTGTCGTCGACCTCATCGACGTCATCGACCTCGTCGACCAAGGTCGCTTCCGCGACGCCCGCGACGCAGTCAGGCGAGCAGTCGGAAGGCTTCTTCTCCAGCATCGCCCGCAAGGTCGGGATCGGCGCCACGGCCGACGCCAACGCCGCCGCCACCAGCGTGCCGCCCTCCGCACCCGCGGCGGCCGCGAAGCCGAAGGCGGTCGAGGCCAGGGCTGCCGACGCCAAGGCTGTTGAGATCAAGGCTGCTCAGACCAAGCCGCAATCGGTCGTTCGCGTCGCACCGAAGCCCGACACCAAGCTCGCCGCCGTCAAGCCGACGCTCAAGCCGACCGTCACCGATGCGCCGGCGACCTCGACCGCCGCAGCCGCGCCGGCCGCCAAGGACACGCAACTCTCCGGCTCGCAGCCGATCGTGCAGCCGAACTCCTTCGACGGCCGCTTCGGAGCGATGAAGTAGGCGCGGCGCCGCGAGGGCCAGCGCTTCCTCTGTCGTCATTGCGAGCGCAGCGAAGCAATCCATGCCTCGGCAAGCGGCGCGATGGATTGCTTCGCTGCGCTCGCAATGACGTGCGGAGAGTTCTGATTCAAATGTCAAACAGCGATTCCGTAGGATGGGTAGAGCGCAGCGAAACCCATCAGCTTTGGGAGCAAGCTGCGCGAATGATGGGTTTCGCTTCGCTCTACCCATCCTACGTCGGATTCAAACGGCGGATGTGAGTCCACATTCTCGCGGCGCTTTGCGTCCGAGCTTTGCGTTCGTTTCACCCTCTCATTGAGCGGAGGGCGCAGGGAAAGCCGGGTGCCGGTTGCA
>NZ_PSRR01000018.1 GCF_004296405.1 Bradyrhizobium sp. Leo170 | reverse complement strand
TGATGCGCGTGCTCGTCAGTCATACGCTTCACGTCCACCGCATCTCACCGCAACGTTCGTGACGATCGCGAGCCGCCCCTCATTCGGGTGAGACGCGCGGAGTTAAATCACTGATTTGCCCGACGGCGGAAGCGGAATGTTTTTTGTACGAGGGCTGGACGGACCAAATCACGTTGGAATCGCTGGCGAATTTTCTCCTCCGTCATTCCGGGGCATCGCGAAGCGATGAGCCCGGAATCCATTTTACCGCTTGCGCAAGTAGACAAATGGATTCCGGGCTCGCGCTGCGCGCGCCCCGGAATGACGGAGAGTGAGGAGCCCGTGGCCCATCCCTCGAGACGCCGCTTGCGCGGCTCCTCGGGATGAGGACGGCGCTTGTGGCAGCAATCAATAACAGCGGGAAGCGGCGATGGTGTGCAGCTTGGTGTCGCCGAGAAGGTGCGCGGTGAAGGCCGGCGTACCGAACAGTTTTGCAAACGCGGCGTCGCGGATGCTGAGGCCGCCGGCGTAGGCGCCGAAGGCGGGCATCACGGCGCGTTCGCCGTCGCTGGCGAAGCAGCGGCGTTCGACTGCGCGGCCGCGGGTCGAGACGCGGGCCTTGGGATGCAAATGGCCGGCGATCTCGCCGATGGCGCCGGTCGGCTCATGGCGGAATCTGATCCGGCCGATCGCGACTTCGGTAGCGACCATGCCGCCGAGATCGGACGGCAGGGCCGGATCGTGATTGCCCGATATCCAGATCCACTCACGCCGCGTCTGCAGCGCGGTGATGGCGTCGCGATCCTGCGCGCTCATCCGCTCATGCGCGCGCCGGTCATGAAAACTGTCGCCGAGCGCAATCACCATGCGCGGGTCATGCCGGGCAACGACGGCGGCAAGGCCGCCCAGGGTCGCCGCGGTGTCGTAAGGCGGGAGCAGCACGCCGCGTGTGGCGAAGCTCGAACCTTTTTCCAGGTGCAGGTCGGAGACGACGAGCAGGCGCTGCTCTTCCCAGAACAAAGCGCCGGAGAGATCGGCGGCGAACGAAACGCCGGCGACCTCGAAAGTACTTGGAGGGTCGGCAGTAAGAGCCACTTGCTCCGTCATGGCCGGGCTCGTCCCGGCCATCCACGCCTTTCCACACACGCTGAAGCAAAGGACATGGATGCCCGGGACAAGCCCGGGCATGACGGTGTGGAGAGGGATACGCCCCGAAAATTCATTTCCATTGCTACGATGTCTCATGACATCGCCTCTTTCACGAGCTCGTCGGCGGCTTCCGCCAATAGCGCGTCGGATGCTTCGCCATAAACTGACTCGCGGCCGATTTCCAGCATCACCGGGACTGCGAGCGGCGAAACATGCTCCAGTTCCCGATGAGTGATTCGCCCCTGGATGCGCGCGAGCATGTCGCCGAGCCGGCGCAGATCGAGCAGGCCAGTTGCGGCATCGGCACGCGCCGCGCGCAACAGGACATGATCGGCCTGATGCTTGCGCAGGACGTCATAGACAAGGTCGGTCGAGAACAGTACTTGGCGGCGCGATTTCTCCTCACCGGTATGGCGACGCGCGATTAGCCCTGAGATGATGGCGCAATTGCGGAAGGTGCGCTTCATCAGCGCCGATTCGGCGAGCCACGCTTCGAGATCGTCGCCGAGCATGTCGGGGTTGAACAGCGCGTTGAGATCGAGCTGGCCGTGCCGGATCAGAAAAGAGAGATCGCCTAGCCCCCAGATCGCGAGCGCATATTCATTGGCCATGAAGCCGAGCGGCCGGGTGCGGGCGCGCTCCATCCGCCGCGTCAGGAGCATGCCGAGCGTCTGGTGCGCGAGCCGCCCCTCGAAGGGATAGCAGACGAGGTAATGCTTGTTGCCACGTGGAAAAGTTTCGACCAGGAGCTCGCGCACCGCGGGCACACGGGAAAAATCCTTCTGCAGCGACAGCCATTCGTGGACCTGATCCGGCAGCGCATTCCACGCACGGCGATCGTCGAGCAGTTTGCGCACCCGCTCGGCGAGATAGGTGGAGAGCGGGAATTTGCCGCCCATATAGGACGGCACCTTGGCATCCTTGTCATTGGCGCGAGAGACATAGACCTGGTCTTCGACCAGCGCCTCGTAGCGCACCACCTCGCCACCGAAGACAAAAGTGTCGCCGGGCACGAGGCCCTCGATGAAGACTTCCTCGATCTCTCCCAGCACGCGGCCGCTCGGCCAAGCGCGCCAGTCGAGCCGGTGCCGCCGGCGCGTGAGCGCACCAGCCGAACCTTCAGCATGGTTTCCTCGACGATGGTGCCGACGTTGAGACGGTAGCTCTGCCGCACCCGGGGATTGGCGACGCGCCAGCGGCCCTGCTTGTCCTGCTTGATGCGCGCGAAGCGTTCATAGGTCTTCAGCGCATAGCCGCCGGTGGCGACGAAATCGACGATGTCGTCGAAATCGGCCCGCGTCAGCGACGCGTACGGCGCCGACGTCAGCACCTCCTCATACAATTCGTCGGCAAGGAACGGCTCGCCGCAGGCGCAGCCGAGCACATGCTGCGCCAGCACGTCGAGCGCGCCTGATCGCAGCGGCGGCGTGTCCTGCGCATTCTCGGCGATCGCATCGATCGCAACACGGCATTCCAGGACCTCGAAGCGGTTGGCCGGCACCAGCACGGCACGCGAGGCTTCGTCGAAACGGTGATTGGCGCGGCCGATGCGCTGCATCAATCGCGACGAGCCCTTGGGCGCACCGATATTGATGACGAGGTCGACGTCGCCCCAGTCGACGCCGAGATCGAGCGAGGACGTACAGACCACGCCGCGCAGCCTGCCGGCCGCCATCGCATCCTCGACCTTGCGGCGCTGTGCGACGTCGAGCGAGCCGTGATGCAGCGCGATCGCGAGCCCATCGTCGTTCATGCGCCAGAGATCCTGGAACAGCATCTCGGCCTGGCTGCGCGTGTTGACGAAGACCAGCGTGGTCTTGTTCTGCTTGATCAGTTCATAGATCTCACCGAGCGCATGGCGCGCGGTGTGGCCTGCCCAGGGCAGGCGCTCGCGCGTATCCAGCATCTCGACGATCGGCGGCGCAGCGCCGCCGGCGGTGACGACATCAGCGGCGATTTGCGTGGCCGGTTGCTGCGGCACCAGGAAGCGCGCGAGTTGTTCCGGCTCGGCGACCGTCGCCGACAGGCCGATCGCGCGCATCTCCGGCGCGAGCCGCCATAGCCGCGCGAGCCCAAGCGACAACAGGTCACCTCTCTTGGAGGTCACCAGCGCGTGCAATTCGTCGAGCACGATGCGCTTCAAGGAGGAGAACAGGAACGGCGCGTCGTCGGATGACAATAACAACGCGAGCTGTTCGGGCGTGGTGAGCAGGATATCCGGCGGATAACGCCGCTGCCGCTGTCGGCGCGACACCGGCGTATCACCGGTGCGGGTCTCGATCTTGATCGGCAGTCCCATCTCGGCGACCGGCGCTTCCAGATTGCGCGCGATGTCGACCGCGAGCGCCTTCAGCGGGGAGATGTAGAGGGTGTGGAGGCCGCCGGTGCGACGAACGCTGCGCCCGGTGGAGATGAGGTTCGGTCTTGCGCTCTCTTCACTTGCGAGCTGTTTGAGCTCCCTCCCCCTGAAAGGGGGAGGGATGGGGTGGGGGTCCGCCGCTTGCTCCGTGCTCGTGGCTGCCCCCCACCCGTCGCGTTGCACGCGCCGACCTCCCCCTTTCAGGGGGAGGTGAGCACCAGCGCTCAGTTCCACGAGCGTCGGCAGGAATCCTGCCAGCGTCTTGCCAGCGCCTGTGGGCGCGATCAGCAGCGCAGAACGGTTTTCGCGCGCTTTCGCCAACAGCGCGAGCTGATGCTCGCGCGGCGACCAGCCGCGGGCCGCGAACCATTTCTGGAAGCGGAGAGGCAGGAGGGGCTCGGTCTTGGTCGAGGCCACGGGCTGGGTCAGGACTGGCACAGGGTAGAGCTATGCCCTCGAGGACGCTTCGTCGAGGGGCGCTCTCCTCACCTCGCCCCGCCCTTCCGCGGGGAGAGGTCGGATTGCGAAGCAATCCGGGTGAGGGGCTCTCTCCGCACACGCGTCTCTCACCGCCTGCGCGGAGAGAGCCCCTCACCCCAACCCTCTCCCCGCGAAGGGCGGGGAGAGGGAGATGAAGCAGTTCCCCGCCCTACTCCGTCACGGGCTTGTCGGAGATGTCCCAGTCCTTGCCGTTGAAGATCGAGATGTAGAGTGTCTTCATCGGCGTGTAGTCCTCGGGCGTGTAGCTGAAATTGACGCCGTCGAGGAAATAGGGCGAGTGGAAGCCGGCGAGCGTGGTGGCGTGCTTCAGCACATTGGCGCGGGTGAGATCGTCGCCGCAGCGGCGCAGGATTTCCGCCATGGTCGCGACCTGGCCGTAGCCGGCGAACGCGATGGTGTTGTCGGGATCGACATTGGGCAGATATTTCTTCCGCAATTCCTCGAAGGCGAGCACGTCCGGGTCCTTCTCGAAGCGCGGCACGCCGACCTCCTTGGCGTAGCGGATCGCGACGATGCCGGTGGCGTTCTCCAGCCCCGCGGCGTTGAGGATCGAGCGGCCGGTCGAGCCCGCCGAGAGCAAATGCAGCGGCTTCCAGCCAAGCTCGGCGACCTTGCGGATCGACTGCGACGTCGCCTTGCCAGTGGTGATGTTGTAGAAGACGTCGGCGCCCGATTTCGAGAGATTGATGAGCTGCGAGTCGACGGTCGGATCGGTGAGATCATAGGTCTGCTCCATGATCACCTGCGCCTTGCCGCCGGCATCCGCCAACACCTTCTTGAACGGCCCCA
Organism: Bradyrhizobium sp. Leo170; assembly: GCF_004296405.1. Lineage (GTDB taxonomy): Bacteria > Pseudomonadota > Alphaproteobacteria > Rhizobiales > Xanthobacteraceae > Bradyrhizobium. The sequence goes on along the minus strand of NZ_PSRR01000018.1, from coordinate 46,169 downwards.
GGAAATCGCGGCCGAAATCGTCGTTCTGGTAGAGGATGCCGACCTTGGCGTCCGGCTTCACGCCGACGACGTGCTTGGCCAGAATGCGCGCTTCGGTCGGGTAGAGCGGCAGGCCAGCCATGGTCCATTTGAAATTCTTCGGATCATTCCATTTCGATGCGCCGGTGTTCAGCAGCAATTGCGGCACGCCCTTGGAATTGAGATATTTGTGCACGGCGGTCTGCGGCGCGGTGCCGAGCGAACCATAGAGCGCGAGCACTTCCTCCTGCTCCACCAGCCGACGCGTGGCCTCGACGCATTTCGGCGCGCTATAGGCATCGTCCATGGTCAAGAATTTGACCTTGCGCCCATTGATGCCGCCCTTCTCGTTCAGCATCTGGAAATAGGCTTCGCCGACGCGCCCGAGCACGCCGTACAGCGAGCCGGAGCCGGAATGCGGCACGGTCTGGCCGAGCTTGATCTCGGTGTCGCTCGCGCCCGGATCATATTTCTTCTCGGCGGCCCAGACATAGGGCGCGGGCAAGGTGGATGCGGCGAACGCACTGATGGCGGTGGCGCAGAACTCGCGCCTAGTTTGCTTTTTCATTGTTGTTGTCTCTCCCTAGACGACAACAATGATCAAGATTCCGCCTGGCTCGGCAATACCGAACTTTTGCGTTTGCGACGCAATGCCGCTTGAGCAGTTCCGCGGCGCGGAAAAGATAGCGTGTAGACTCAAGTTTTGCCCGATGTCGTAGCGCGGGTGGAGCGCAGCGCAACCCGGCATCTGCCTCCGCGTCTGCGAGCCGTCCCGGGTTACGCTTCGCTTCACCCGGGCTACGGCACTTACGTCTTGCTCGCGACAACCACCAGGCTGGGGACGGGCACCTTGCCTTCGTTGCGGGTGGAGGCGGGCTGCAGCGCGGATAAGTTCAGGCCTGCGGCCTCGATCGCGGCACCGATGTAAGACTCGCCGTGCGCATAACGCAGCCCGTCGCCAATCACGACGCCTTCGCCATCATGCGTCTCGGCGGTGAAGGCGACGACGCCACCGGATGCGAGCACACGCCCGGCCTCGGACAGCACGGGTGCGAGGTCGCAGACATAGACCATGGCGTCGGCCGCGAGGATGAGGTCGGCGCTGGCGTCATCCTTGTCGCGCAGGCCGTTCAGCATGTCCTGGACCTCGAGATTGGCATAGAGGCCCGTGGCGCGCGCCTGCTCGATCATGCCCGGCGACAGGTCGATGCCGATGAAGCGATCGACGTTCTTGGCAAAGGCTGCCGCCCCGAGCCCGGTGCCGCAGCCGAGATCGATGCCGCGCTTGAAAGAGGCGGGCTTGTTCGCGGCGGCGCGCGCCGAGAGCACCGCCTGGTACAATAGCGACGGGCCGCGATAGCCGAGATCGCGCATCAAGGCCTCGTCGAAGCGCGGCGCGTATTGATCGAACAACGCCTGCACATACGCCTTCGGCATGTCGGACAGTCCTTCCGCGCCGAGTTGCATCAGATGCAGGCTGGCGCCGTGATGGTCCTGTGGATCGCCATCGCGGGCCCGGCGGAAAGCTGCGATCGCCGCCTCGCGTTCGCCGAGCTTTTGTCGGATCTCGCCGAGCACGAACCAGGCGGAGACGAAATGCGGTGCGAGCTCGATCGCCTGCTCGAGCAGGTCGGCGGCGGCGGCGAGATCGCCCCGCATTTGCAGGTCGCGCGCGAATCCATAGCGGCGGTCGGCAACGAGATCGCCGGAGGACAGGAAGAGACGTCTAGGCATACGTCAAGGAACCATATCGTCATGGCCGGGCTCGGACCCGGCACCGAAAACAACGCTTTTTCCGGGAGATGGAAGCGCGGGTCAAGAGGCGCATGGGTAGCTAAACATCGCGACCATACTGCCTATATAGGCGGCATGCGTCCCCAAGACATCCTGATGCCAGTTGCCGCCGGTCTCTGCTGCAAGCCGGGTGGCTTTCATATCGATCCGGTCCGCCCGGTCGAGCGCGCGATCATCACCCATGGCCATTCCGACCATGCGCGGGCCGGCCATGGCGCGGTGCTGGCCACCCAGGAGACGCTCGACATGATGCGGCTGCGCTATGGCGACAATTTTGCCGGCTCCACACAGGCGGTTCGTTACGGCGAGGAGATCAGGCTCGGCGACATCAAGGTGAAATTGCATCCCGCCGGCCATGTGCTGGGCTCGGCGCAGATCGCGGTCTCCTGCAAGGATCTCTGCATCGTCGCCTCCGGCGACTACAAGGATGCGCGCGACCCGACCTGCGCGCCGTTCGAGATCGTGCCCTGCGATGTCTTCATCACGGAGGCGACCTTCGGCTTGCCGGTGTTCCGGCACGGCAATGCGGCGGACGAGGTGAAGAAGCTATTGGCATCGGTGGCGCTGTTTCCGGAGCGCGCGCATCTGGTCGGCGCCTATTCGCTCGGCAAGGCGCAGCGCGTGATCGCGCTGCTCCGCGAGGCCGGCTATGACGCGCCGATCTATCTGCATGGCGCGATGGAGAAGATCACGCGGTATTACGAGAGCCGCGGGATTGCGCTCGGCGACTTGCGCCCGGTTCGCGGCATGAAGAAGGCCGAGCTTGCCGGCACCATCACGCTGGCGCCGCCGACGGCAACCTCCGACATCTGGACCCGGCGCTTTCTCGACCCGGTCACGGCCTTTGCCTCGGGCTGGATGCGAGTGCGCGCCCGCGCGCGGCAGCGCGGCGTCGAACTGCCCTTGGTGATCTCTGACCATGCCGACTGGGACGGGCTGACCGCGACGATCGGCTTAACCGGCGCCGGCGAAGTGTGGGTGACGCACGGCCAGGAAGACGCGCTGGTGCATTGGTGCAAGACCAAGGGTCTTGCCGCGCGTCCGCTCGACCTCGTCGGCTATGGCGACGAGGAGGAGACCGAGGCCGTGCTCGAGGGCGAGGAAGGCGGGGCATGAACCGTTTCGCCGAACTGCTGGATCGCCTCGCCTATGAGCCCGGCCGCAACAATAAACTCAAACTGCTCACGGCCTATCTGCGCGACACCGAAGATCCCGACCGCGGCTATGCGCTGGCGGCGCTCACCGGCGCGCTGTCGTTCAAACACGCCAAGCCGGGCCTGATCCGCGACCTGATCATGGAGCGCACCGATCCGGTGCTGTTCGGATTCTCCTATGACTACGTCGGCGACCTTTCGGAAACGGTGGCGCTGATGTGGCCGAAAGTGGCGCTGGCGGGCCACAATAATCCCCCGCCCCCGACACTGACCGAGGTCGTCACCCGGCTGCGCACGCTCGGCAAGACCGAACTGCCGACGCAGCTTGCGCGCTGGCTGGACGAACTCGACGAGACCGGACGCTGGGCGCTGCTAAAGCTCGTCACCGGCGCGATGCGGATCGGGATTTCGGCGCGGCTGGCGAAGACCGCGGCCGCGGCACTTGGCGAGAAAGACCCGCACGAGATCGAATTGATGTGGCCGGGGCTGGCGCCGCCCTATCTCGATCTGTTCGCCTGGCTGGAGGGCCGGGCCGAAAAACCTGTCAACCGCGACCCGGCGCCGTTCCGCCCGGTGATGCTGGCGCATGCGATCGAGGATGCGGATTTTGTGAATCTCGATCCGGCCGATTTCATCGCCGAATGGAAGTGGGACGGCATCCGCGTGCAGGCGGTCTCCGGCCGCGACGAGCGCGGGCACTTGCAGGCGCGGCTCTATTCGCGGACCGGCGAAGACATCACCAAGAGCTTTCCGGATTTGCTGCCCTCGCTGCATCTGCCTGGCGCGATCGATGGCGAGCTGCTGGTGCTGCGCGACGGGCGGGTGCAGACCTTCAACGTGCTGCAGCAGCGGCTGAACCGCAAAGTCGTGTCGCCGAAACTGATCAAGGATTATCCGATCCATCTGCGCGCCTATGATCTGCTCGGCGACGACGAGAACGATCTGCGCGAACTGCCGTTCGAGGAACGCCGCGCGCATCTGGAAAGCTTCATCAAGAAGCTCGCCGATCCGCGCATCGACCTGTCGCCGACCGTCCCCTTCGCCGATTGGCCCGCGCTGACCGCGGCGCGCGCTGATCCGGCCGGCGCCGGCGCGGGGCTCGATGCGGAAGCGGTCGAGGGCGTGATGCTGAAACGGCGCGATGCGCCCTATCTGCCGGGCCGGCCGAAGGGGCAATGGTGGAAGTGGAAGCGCGATCCGCACATCATCGACGCGGTCCTGATGTATGCGCAGCGCGGCCACGGCAAGCGCTCGTCCTATTATTCTGATTATACCTTCGGCGTCTGGACCAATGGCGATGCTGGCGACGAGCTGGTGCCGGTCGGCAAGGCCTATTTCGGCTTTACAGATGAGGAATTGTTGCAGATCGACCGCTTCGTCCGCCGCAACACCACCGAGAAATTCGGACCCGTCCGCCACGTCGTGCACGAGCCGGACCAGGGGCTGGTGCTGGAAGTCGCGTTCGAGGGTCTGCAGCGCTCACCACGTCACAAATCCGGCGTCGCGATGCGCTTTCCGCGCATCAACCGATTGCGCTGGGACAAGCCGCCGCGCGAGGCCGACCGGCTGGAGACGCTGGAGCGGATGCTGAAGAGTGTGACGGCAAATTAAAGGTTCCAGGCATGTATGATAAGCATTGACGGCGCGGCGCGGGTTCCCCATGTGCTCCGCCTTGCCTATAATGCGGATGCAGACCCGCGAGGAGACAGCAATGCCTGACGACGTCCGTGACTTGCCGGCCAGCCAGAATGACGGTTTGTACCGCTTTCTCGGCGGCTCGCCGCTGTCGGTCGCCTTCCGGCTGATCCTCTTGTCGATCCTGGTCGGCGTGGTGCTCGCGGCTGTTGGATTCGATCCCTGGAACATCATCCACAGCATCCGCCTGCTGTTCCAGCGGCTGTGGGACCTGGGGTTCGACACCATCAACTGGCTGTGGCGCTATTTCCTGCTTGGCGCCGTGATCGTGATCCCGGTCTGGCTGTTGTCGCGGCTGTTCGGCACGCCGCGCGGCCGCTAGCTGTCGCGGACCGGGGCGATGCAACTGCGATTTGTCGGCTGCGGTGACGCCTTCGGCTCCGGCGGCCGCGCGAACACCTGCTTCCACGTCACCGGCAGAAGCGTCAATTTCCTGATCGATTGCGGCGCGTCCTCGCTGCCGGCCATGAAGCGGCTCGAGATCGCGCGCGATGAGATCGATCTGATCCTGATCACGCATTTCCACGGCGATCATTTCGCCGGCCTGCCGTTCTTCCTGCTCGATGCGCAGTTCTCGCGACGCAGCCGGCCGCTTGTGATCGCGGGGCCTGAGGGTATCGAGACGCGGCTGCCACAGGTGATGGAAGCGCTGTTCGAGCATTCGTCGAAGACAAAGCAGCGCTTCGATCTCTCCGTCGTACCGCTGGTGCCGGAACAAAGCCGCAGCTTCGGCGCGGTGAAGGTGACGCCCTATCCGGTGGTGCACGGCGAATCCGGCGGGCCGTTCCTTAGCCTTCGCATCGAGGCCGAGGGCCGCGTCATCGCCTACAGCGCCGACACCGAATGGACGGAGGCGCTGATCCCGGCGGCGCGCAACGCCGACCTGTTCATCGCGGAAGCCTATACCTACGACAAGATCGTCAAGAACCATCTCAGCCTGACGACGCTGGAATCGCATCTGCCCGAGATCGGCGCCAAGCGGCTGGTGCTGACCCATATGAGCGATGATATGCTCGGCCGCGTGGACGAGCTGCCCTACACCACTGCCAGCGACGGCATGGTGGTGGTGTTCTAGCAGATGCACGCACCAAACCCATCCGCCGAGGTCACGAGCAGGCAGGTGTTCGCCATCGCGGGTCCCGCGATGATCGCGAACCTGACGACGCCGCTGATCGGGATCGTCTCCACCACCGCGATCGGACGATTGGATGACGCGGCGCTGCTCGGTGGGGTCGCGATGGCCTCCGTGCTGTTCGACTGCATGTTCTGGCTGTTCGCATTCCTGCGCATGAGCACGGTCGCCTTCACCGCCCAGTCGCTCGGCGCCGGCGAGACGCAGGAACTGCGTGCGATCCTGGTGCGCGGCTTCATCGTCGCGGCAGTCATCGGCGCCGCGCTGATCGTGCTGCAGGTGCCGCTCTCGGCGATCCTGCTCAGCGCGATGGGCGGCAGCGAGGGCGTGACGGCAGCCGCGAAGACCTATTTCCTGATCCGCATCTGGTCGGCGCCGCTCGCGCTCGCCAATTACGTCGTGCTCGGCTGGCTGATCGGCCAGGCGCGGGCGACGTTGGCGCTGTCGACGCAGATCGCGATCAACGTCGTCAACATGGCGGCGACCATGCTGCTGGTGCTGGTGTTCAATCTCGGCATCGCCGGCGCGGCGGTCGCCGCTGTGATCGCGGAAGCGGCCGGGCTGGTGCTCGGCATCCTCATCGCGCGGCATCTCACCGGCGGACAGCTCGACATCCCGCCCGGCACGCTGTTTGCGCGCGAAAAACTGATGCGGATGCTCGCGGTCAACCGCGACATCATGATCCGCACCGCAGCGCTGATCACGGCGTTTTTGTTCTTCACCGCGCAAGGCGCCCGCGCCGGCGACGTCACGCTGGCGGCGAATGCGGTGTTGAACAATTTCCTGCTGGTCAGCGCCTTCTTCCTCGACGGCCTCGCCAATGCCGCCGAGCAGCTTTGCGGCCGCGCCTATGGCGCGCGCGACCGCTATGCGTTTGCCGGTGCGGTCCGGCTGGTCATTGTCTGGGGCTTTGTGTTCGCGCTCGCGGTGATGGCGGCGTTCGCGCTGTTCGGGCCGGCGCTGATCGATATCATGACCGCGAACACGGAGGTGCGGCAGGCTGCACGCGCGTTCCTGCTGTTCGTGATCCTGTCGCCGCTGCTGGCGGTGTTCGCCTTCGCCTATGACGGCGTCTATATCGGCGCGACCTGGGCGCGCGACATGCGCAATCTGATGGTGCTGTCGCTCGTGATCTTCCTCGCCGCTTGGTTCCTGCTGCGCCCCTTCGGCAATGCCGGGCTGTGGACCGCGCTGCTGGTGCACTACGCCGCGCGCGGCGGATTGGAAGCGCTGCGCTATCCGGCGCTGTTCAGGGCGTCATTTCTCAAGCCGGAGATGCCGTAGCCCGGATGGAGCGCAGCGCAATCCGGGGCCTTCAGTGTTGCGGAGAGCGGCTTCCCGGATTGCGCTTCGCTCCATCCGGGCTACGAAGACTCTACCGCACCGGCCAGTCCTCGGCCGTGATGGTCGCGGCATCAGCGCCGACGATTTCGGACAGCGAGTCGCGGCCGGTGCGCAGGAGCGTCGAGGAGAGATCGCGCTTGATGTCGTCGACGAGACCGAGGCCCTTATAGACCAGCGCGGAGTAAAGCTGGATCAGGCTGGCGCCGGCGCGGATTTTTGTCAGCGCGGCGCCGCCGGAATCGATGCCGCCGACGCCGATCAGAGGAAACGCACCCTCCGCGCGCACGTAGGTCTCCGCCACCATCCGCGTCGACAGGCGGAACAGCGGCCGGCCTGAGAGACCGCCCTGCTCTTTCGCGCGGGCCTGCTCGCGCAAGATCGAGGGCCGCGCCAGCGTGGTGTTGGCGACGATCATGCCGTCGACGCGCCGCGAGCGCGCAATGTGGACGACGTCGTCGAGCTCGGCGAGGCTCAGATCCGGCGCGATCTTCAAGAGCACCGGCGAGTCGCCGGCATTCTTCCGCACCCGCTCGCGGGTATCGATGACCCGCGCCAGGAGGTCGTCGAGCGCCGCCGATTGCTGCAGATTGCGCAAGCCCGGCGTGTTCGGCGAGGACACGTTGATGGTGAAGTAGCTCGCGACCGGCGCAAAGGTCTCGATCAGCTTCACATAGTCGGCGGTACGATCAGGCGAATCCTTGTTGGCGCCGACATTGACGCCGACGATGCCGGAAAGATGCGCGCGGCTGGCGAGCCGCCGCAGCACCACCGCCGCGCCGTCATTGTTGAAGCCCATGCGGTTGATGACGGCCTCATCCCGCTCGAGCCGGAACAGCCGCGGCCTGGCATTGCCGGCCTGCGGCAGCGGCGTCACCGAGCCAATCTCGACAAAGCCGAAGCCGAGCTTGAGCAGCGCATCGGGCGCCTCCGCGTTCTTGTCGAAGCCCGCGGCCATGCCGATCGGATTGGGAAAATTCAAGCCGAACGCTCGCACCGCGAGCTTCGGGTCATCCAGCCGCTGGCGGATCGGCGGCAGGAAGCGCAGGCCCTGGATCGCCAGCCGGTGGGCGTCCTCCGGATCGAGCCAGCGCAGCAGCGGCAGCGAGACGGCATCGAAGGCGCGGATCACGGGAGCTGCTCCGGGATCACATGGGTGCCGTCGGCGCGTGCCGGCAGGTCGTAGACCGCGGTGACCGCACCGAGATCGAGCTCGCCATAGAGATGCGGAAACAATTCATCGTTACGGGAAGGCTCCCAGCGGAGGGTGTCACCAAGTGCATCAGCGTCAACCGCGATCAGGAACAGGCCGGTCTGACCGAAAAAGTGCTTCCGCGCGGTCCCGGCGAGTTGGGATGCGGTGGAGAAGTGGATGAAACCGTCGCGCAGATCGTCGGCACTACCCCGATACACCCCGGCCCGCTCGGCCTCGCGCCAGGCCGAGGCAGGGCTGATTTTATAGATCGTGCGCACCTTTCCGGTGTCCCCTGCTTGTCGCTTGAGTCTGTTGGGGTTTTCCCGAAACTGGTCGGGTCAGTGAGGGAACGTATCGACGCCCGTGGCGCAACTCAAGCGCCACAGCAGGGCCGATTGGGGACATTTGCGGAAAGCCGCGGGTTCCGGCAATAATTCCTAAATCCGAACGGCGGAATTCCGATGGTCAGACCGCCCAAGCAATCGCGCCTGCTCACCCACGGCCAGGTCTGGGCCGCGCTGGACCGGCTTGCGGAGCGCGCCGGAATGTCGCCGTCCGGGCTTGCCCGGCGCGCCGGGCTGGACCCCACGACCTTCAACAAGTCCAAACGCATCACCGCCGACGGCCGCGAGCGCTGGCCATCGACCGAATCGGTCGCCAAGGCGCTCGCCGCGACCAATGTGTCCATCGACGCCTTCGTGCAGTTGATCGGCGATGGCGGCGGCCGCGGCGGCCCCTCGGTGCCGCTGATCGGCCTCGCCGAGGCGGCGGCAAGCGATGCTTTCGACGACAACGGCTTTCCGACCGGCAAAGGCTGGGACGAGGTGGCGCTGCCGACGATCCCGGACGAGCACGCCTACGCGCTCGAAATCTCCGGCGATACGCTGCGGCCGGTTTTCCGCGAGGGCGACATCATCCTGGTGTCGCCCTCAACCCCGATCCGCCGCGGTGACCGCGTGGTGCTGCGGACGAAGGACGGTGAGATGCTGGTGAAGGAGTGCAAACGCCGCACGGCAAAGACGCTCGAATTGCAGTCGTTCAATCCGGCGGAGCCGGATCGCACGCTCGCAGCCGAGGATGTGGCCTGGATCGCGCGGATCGTGTGGGTGAGGCAGTGAGGGCAGCGCGGGCGAAGATACCGCTCCGCACATGCTTGATACCTCGAACCAGGTTTCGAGGGCTACGACTTCGAAGCTTGAATCATATCCGTAACGGATCCGCCAATGCACTAGATTTGCTTCCGCTTTCGGCGAGATAGTGGCCATAGCCGCGTCTGCCGGTGGCTCGCCCTCGTAGCAAATGACCCGACCCAGACATCAGGCGATTTCCCGTCTTGTGCCGCTATAGAAGGGATATTGTTGCAAAAGTCGAAAATCGAATAACCCTAAAAATCTCGCGAAAGGTGGTCTCTGGACTTCTCTGCTTCAGCGTAGCTTTTCATTGCCACTACGGACGTCCGCGATCGATTTTGGATGAAACGTCCCTCGCGTCGACGCGCGTAAAATGCATCAGCGATCTCTAGAGCATGATCCGGAAAAGTGGAAACCGGTTTTCCCTCGCGACAAACGCGAAGCGTTTGCGCGGAGATCATGCTCAAACAAAAAGATAGAGCGGGATGACGATTCGAAGAAAAATCATCACGCTCTAAGAAGATATCCGTTAAAAAAAAGCGCCACGATGTAACCTCAGCGGTTTGACATCGTCACCTGACCGCAGATTCACCCGAATGAAAACGACCGCGGGGGGAACTTTCGGTTTCGCTCCGAGTCATATTTGTGACGCGATGCGGCCTGGCCGCTGAGGAGGGAAGCCAAGGGAGAGATCATGCCAAAGTCCCGCCTTGGAATGGCTGCGGCCGGCCTTGCCCTGGTCGTTCTGGGAGCGCTGCCGAGCGCGGCCGAGGCGGGCCTCCGCCTGCGCGTTGGCGGCCCCGTCGGTGTCGCGCGCTTCGCGATGGCCGGCATGATGTCGGTCGCAGGTCTCCGGCGCGCACGCATGGCGGCGCGCCACAGCCGCGTCCGAATGGCTGCCTTAAGACCGCAAGATCTTCAGACCGCAAGATCTTCGCTCCGCCGCCGAGTCGATGCGCCCGAGTGAGCGCGCGCAGCTCACTGCCGTCGCGGCGCTGGCCGGCTGGCAGGGCGGCCGAGCTGCGCAAGGCTGGTGGCAGCACGCCGACGGTTCATACGGCTGGGTCGGTCCGCTGTTCTGGCCGTTCGCCTATAGCGATCTCTATGACTACGCGCTTCTCAGTGATGGCAGCGGCTTCTGGGCCTATGGCTACGGCGATCTCTACGCCGCGATCTTCTCGCCTTACGCTGCGAGCGATCTCTCAGCGTTTGCGGCCGAGCGCCCCGCCGGGAGGCGGCATCGCAAAGCGCCCTCCGTGCAGGAGGAGCTCTGTGGCGGCGACACCGCCGAGACGACCGGCGTTGCCCTCGAGCGGATCGGCCGGGTGGTCGCGGCGAACGAGGCGCAACGCACAGCCTTCGACGAGCTCGCGAGCGCCTGGACTTCCGCCGGCGACACCATCCGCGCCTCCTGTCCAGCACAGGCCGCAACCACCGCGCTGGAACGGCTCGCGGCCATGCAGAGCCGCGTCAACGCGATGCTGAGCGGAGTTGAGGCCGTTCAGCCGGCATTCCAAAAGTTCTACGATCTCCTGAGCGATGAGCAGAAGGCGCGGCTCAACGCGCCCCAACGCGACCGCCGCGCTAACGCTGCGGCCGCGAAGCTGAAGGAGATGCAGGACGCCGCCTGCCAGGCGAGCCGCGAACCGCAGGACGAGCAACAGGCCGAAAAGCAATACCGCCAGCTCGTCGCCCAGCAATGGCCCCTCGACGACATCGCCGCCAGCCTGAAACTGAACGATACCCAACGCGCCGCGCTCGAATTGGTGCAGGACACCACGATGGGCACCATGGAAGCCTTAAGCGCATGTCCGCCAAAGGACGCGCTCACCCCGCCGGCCCGCCTTAAGGCCGCAAAGGCGCGGTTGGAAGCAATGCGAGAGGCGATCGGAAGCGTGAACGACGCGGTCGACGATTTCTATTGGTACCTGAGTGACGAGCAGAAGACGCAGTTCGAGGGGCTCGGGCCGAAGAAGCAGGGGGTGTGATTTTTCCATCGTCAAGCGGCGCTGATCGGCTAAGGCAGCACTTCGCATCCCCTGTCGCATTTGCTAGTCGTCCGTTAAGAAGCGGAATAGCTGGGCTGGACATGCGAGCGTGCGCTAGAGCGTGATGATTTTTCTTCGAATCATCATCTCGCTCTAGCTTTTTGTTTGAGCATGATCTCCGCGCAAACGCTTCGCGTTTGTCGCGAGGGAAAACCGGTCTCCACTTTTCCGGATCATGCGCGAGTACGTGAAATGCGCCGGCTCGCCCGGCTTGATTGCCGCGTCGGTTCAGGACAAGCTCACTGACGGAGCTCGGAGAAGCGAGGGCGCTCGGAGAGGAAATGGCGCGCATTATTGTCATCGGTGCGGGATTCGCCGGCCTCTGGGCTGCCATCGGCGCTGCGCGCAAGCGCGATGAGATCGGCCGGATGGCCGAGGTCGAGATCCTCGTGATCGACCGCAATCCCTATCACAACATTCGCGTTCGCAATTATGAAGTCGACCTGACCAAGGCGGCGATCCCGCTTGCCGAGGTGCTGGACCCTATCGGCGTCGCTCATGGGGTTGCCGAGGTGCAAGCGATCGATGCGGTCAAACAGCAGGTGAGCGTTATAACGCGCGACGGCCCGGAGGTTTTGACTTACGATCGGCTGGTATTGGCGCTTGGCAGCGAACTGGCGCGTCCGGCGATTCCGGGCCTCGCCGCCAACAGCTTCGACGTGGACACCTATGCGGCTGCCGTCCGGCTCGACGCACACCTCGCAGCGCTCGGCGCAGCGGCGCCATCGGAAGCGCGCTCCACGGTGGTCGTGGTCGGCGCCGGTTTCACCGGGATTGAAGTCGCAACCGAGATGCCGAGCAAGCTCGATCGCGCCGCCATCACCGGCGATCGACGCATCATCCTCATCGACCCCAATCCCGCGGTTGGCGTCACGATCGGCGATAACGCCCGCCCGGTCATCAATGAGGCGCTCTCGGCGCTCGGCGTCGAAACGCGGCTGGGCGTGACGGTTGCCGCGCTCGACGCAAATGCCATCACGCTCAGTTCGGGGGAGATCATTCCCACACAAACAGTCGTGTGGTGCGCGGGCATGCGCGCAAGTCCGCTGGCTGAGACGCTGGATGTCGAACGGGACCGATATGGTCGCGTCATCGTCGATCAATTCATGCGCGCAACTGGTGCAACGAATGTCTTTGCCGCCGGCGACGTGGCTTGCAGTTTCGTGGACGGCGTCCACTGCTCCGTGATGTCCTGCCAGTTCGCCCGGCCGATGGGCCGCTTCGCAGGCCACAATGTCGTCGCCGACCTGTTCGGGCGGACGATGCTGCCGCTACATATCGATTGGTATGTCACCGTGCTCGATCTCGGCGCATGGGGGGCCTTGTACACGGAAGGATGGGATCGCCAGGTGCGCACCAGCGGGGCCGCCGCCAAATTGACCAAGCAGACCATCAATCACGTGCGGATCTATCCGCCACGGACAGGTGATCGTGCGGAGATTCTCGCGGCTGCGGCGCCAACACTGCAGGCGCCGCCGGCCGTGCGATCGTAAGCCTCGGACTCGGACGCATCGCGCGATGATGCCGTCATTGCGAGCCAACGGGTCGGCGCGTAGCGCCGCCCGATGACAGGCTCCGCGAAGCAATCCATGCCTCCACTTGCGGAAACATGGATTGCTTCGTCGCTTCGCTCCTCGCAATGACGGCTAGATGCAGGCGCGAACAAAACTACGTCGCGTAGTCCGGCTCCTTGCGGTCCAGCATGCGCTTCAGCGCATCGAAGTGGCGCTGCGCCGGGCTTGGGCCCTTGTAGAGACTGCTACCGCCGATATCGCGCATGGTCTTTTCGACCACGGGAGCAGGCAGCTTCTTCAATAGCTGTCCGGTCCACATCGCGTAGATCTGCACCTGCGCTGCGCGCTCGATGTAATAGAGCCGGTCATAGGCCTCCGCGACGGTCGCGCCGACGGTCGAGATGCCATGATTGGCCATGAACAGGATCGTCTTGTCGCCGATCACCTTCGCGAGCCGCGCGCCTTCGGCCGGATCGAGCGCCGGGCCGGTATATTCATCGTCATAGGCGATCTCGCCGGCCATGCCGACTTCGGTCTGCCCGATCTCCTTGATGCGGGGATCCTCGAGCCGCGTCAGCGCGCTGGCAAACGGCATGTGGGTGTGGAACACCGCCTTCGCCTGCGGCAGCGCCTTGTGGATCGGGGCGTGGATGCAAAAACAGGAGCGCTCGACCTCACCCTCGCCGCGCTTGATCTCGGCATCGTCGATGCCGACTTCCATGAAGCAGGAAGCGGTGACCTCCGACCAGTGCGTGCCGAACGGAATCTGGTAGTAGCGATCGCTGCGGCCGGGCACCACGAAGGTCAGATGGTTGAAGATGCCTTCGCTGAAGCCCTGGATGAAAGCGAGCCGGTGCGCGGCGGCAAGATCGACGCGCGCCTGCCACTCTGCGGCGCCTTGATCGGTGAGCGTGTCCGGTGAAACCCTGAACTGCATGTTGATCCTCCCTTGCGCCCCTCTGCTGGCGGCTTGTTATTGGCGCAGTCTAGCTCAAATCGCCGTCGCTCCGCTTGAAATTACCGTGCACCAACTATCCCGATTTCGCAGGGCGCGACGGGCTGCGCGATGCGAAGCAGTAGGGTGGGCAATGCGTAGCGTGCCCACCTCTTCTTGCACCGCTCTTGAGGGTGGGCACGCTGCGCTTTGCCAACCCTACGCGATTCATCCCGATTTCGCGGGACGCGCGCGGTGTATTGGCGGCAGTTGGCAGCATGTTTTCGATAGAACAACGCGGCAAGACACAGTTTGCGTTGGCAAAGCCGGCGACGTTCGCCCTACAGTGAGGATGAGGAGATCTGTCTCGGATGACTGCTGGCACTGAAAGAAACCCCGATCGCAAGACCATTGCCATCGTCGGCCTCGGAAGCATCGGCGGCATCATCGCCGGCCTGTTGCGCGCGGCCGACCGGCACGATGTGATCGCCTGCGTCAGGCGGCCGCTCGATCGTCTCGTGGTCGAGCGCGCGGAAGGCACAATCGATGTTCCGCTTCGCGCCCTGACTGATCCGCAGCAGGCCAACCCGGTGGACTGGGTGTTGTTCTGCACCAAGGCGCAGGACACGCCTTCAAGCGCGCCGTGGCTTGCAAAACTCTGCGGCGCCGGCACGCGGGTCGCGGTCCTGCAAAACGGCATCGGGCACAAGGAGCGGCTGGCGCCGCTGGCCGGGCCCGCGACCATCGTTCCTACTCTCGTCTATTACAATGGCGAGCGATTGGCGGTGGACCGCGTTCGCTTCCGGCGTGCCGGCGACTATGAGTTCACGGTCGCGGACGATGCGGACGGGCGAGCGTTCGAAGCTCTGCTCGAAGGAACGGATATGCGGGTGCTACGCAGCGAGGATTTCGCCACGCGCGCCTGGCGAAAGCTCCTGATCAACGCGGTCGCCAATCCGATCACTGCGCTGACGTTGCTGCGGCAGGCGGTGTTCCGACGCGAAGACGTCAAGACGCTGTGCCTTGCCATCCTCGAAGAGGCCGTTGCCGTCGGGCGCGCCGATGGCGCACGCCTGGATGCGGACGAAGCCGAGCGAACGCTGGCGACGCTGCTCACCTATCCACCCGACGCCGGCACCTCGATGTATTTCGATCGCCTCGCCGGCCGGCCGTTCGAAGCCGACGCGCTCACCGGCGCGATCGTCGCGGCGGGCGAACGACAGGGCGTGGCGACGCCGCTTAACGGCCTCCTGCTGACGCTGTTGCGCGCGACCAGCGATGGATTGCGTGATGCGCCGATGACCCGGTGAAGTTATCGTAGCCCGGATGAAGCGCAGCGCAATCCGGGACAGCCGACGTCATCTGGTGCAGGGGTCCCCGGGTTGCGCTTCGCTTCACCCGGACTACTACTGCAGCGAGTTGTAGGGTGGGCAAAGCGAAGCGTGCCCACCTCTTCTTGCATCGCTCGTGATGGTGGGCACGCTGCGCTTTGCCCACCCCTACGATTTCGGCTGTCATTGCCGCGCCATCATTTGCAACCTCACGTTTACCTGGAATCGGATATTGCAGAGCCCTTCTTCAAACCCTTGGGGGCTCACTTGGACCGTCGACATTTATTGAAAGCACTGGCCGGACTTGCCGTTTGTCCGCTCTGCACGGCCACCGGCGTTGCCGCGGAAGGCGGACACTGGGGTTATGAGGGAGAGGCAGGGCCCGGCAAGTGGGGCGAGCTGGACACCGGCAGCAAGGCGTGCGCCCTTGGATCGCAGCAATCGCCGATCAATATTACTTCAACCATCAAATCGCAGTTGGCGGCGCTGAAGCTTGCCTGGGGCAAGACCGCCGACACCATCGTCAACAACGGGCACACCATTCAGCTCAATTTTGCCGAGGGCTCTACGCTCAAGCTCGGCGACACCACCTACAAGCTGGTGCAGGTTCATTTCCACCGGCCGAGCGAACATCTGGTCGGCGGCAAGAATTTTCCGATGGAAGCGCATTTCGTCCATCGCGCCGATTCCGGCGCGCTGGCGGTGATCGGCGTGCTGATGAAGGAAGGCAAGGCGAATGCGACCTTCGGCAAGATCGTCGCCACCATGCCCACGAAGGAAGGGCCGGCGGTGAAAGCGGATAGCAGCATCAATCCGAACGCGCTGTTGCCGGCGAAGCTCGGCTATTACCGCTACCCCGGCTCGTTGACGACGCCGCCCTGCTCGGAAGTTGTCGAATGGCTGGTGCTGACCGACCCGATCCAGGTCGCGGCCGCCGATGTCGCGGCCTTCGCCAAGCTCTATCCGATGAACGCGCGCCCGGTACAGAACGACAATCGCCGCTACGTGCTGCAGTCGAGCTGAGTCCGTAGCCCGGATGGAGCGAAGCGTAATCCGGGACAGAAGAAGTTGCGGCCCGTGAAGGTCCCCGGGTTGCGCTTCGCTCCACCCGGGCTACGGCAGGCGTGCCATTCTACGACGAGCGCGCCAATGCGCCGTCGATCATGTCGACGGCGTTCTGGATGCCGTAGACCGCGACGAAGGAGCCGAAGCGCGGGCCTTTCTCCTGGCCGAGCAGGACCTGGTAGAGCATGTTGAACCAGTCGAGCGAGACGCCGGGGCGGCCGTCCTTGCCCTTCTTCACGGGATCGAGGAACGGCTCGCGGCGGCCGATCTCGTAGACCACGTTCTGGATGTCCTCCGCGGTCGAGTCCGCCGGCATGTTGGACAGCGCATCACGCAGGTCCTGCAACGCCGCACGCTCGCTCTCGGTCGGTTCGCGGAATTGCTTCGAGGGCGCGACGAAGTCGCGGTAGTAGTTGATGGCATAGCCGACCATCGCATCCAGTTTTGGATGGCTCTCGGGCGTCACGCCCGGGCGATAGCGGCCGATGAAGCCCCACAACGTCTCGGCATTCTCCGCATTCGACGACGACACCAGCGTCAAGAGAAGCTGGAAGGTGACGGGCATGTCCACCTTCGGCGGATGGCCGGAGTGGATGTGCCAGACCGGATTCTGCAATTGCTGCCGGCCTTCCTGGCGCGGGAAGGCGTCGACGAACTGCTGGTATTCGTCGACATTGCGCGGGATCACGTCGAAGTAAAGCCGCTTGGCCGCCTTGGGCTCGCGGTACATGAACAGCGACAGCGATTCCGGCGAGGCGTAGCGCAGCCATTCGTCGATGGTCAGGCCGTTGCCCTTCGACTTCGAGATCTTCTGGCCCTTCTCGTCGAGGAACAGCTCGTAGTTGAAGCCTTCCGGGGGCGTGCCGCCGAGCGCGGTGCAGATCTTGCCCGACAGCTTCACCGAATCGATCAGGTCCTTGCCGGCCATCTCATAGTCGACGCCGAGCGCATACCAGCGCATCGCCCAGTCCGGCTTCCACTGCAATTTGCAGCGCCCACCGGTGACGGGGACCGTGACGCTCTCCTTGGTCTCGGGGTCTTCATAGGAGATGGTGCCGGCCTTGGCGTCGTGCGCCGTGACCGGCACATAGAGCACGAGCCCGGTGCGCGGGCAGATCGGGAGGAACGGCGAATAGCTCGCGGCGCGCTCCTCGCGCAAGGAGGGCAGCATGATCGCCATCACCTTCTCGATCCGCTCCAGCATCCGCAGCAGCGCGGCATCGAAGCGGCCCGAGGTGTAGTAGTCGGTCGAGCTGGCGAATTCGTAATCGAAGCCGAACTGATCGAGGAAAGCGCGCAGCCGCGCATTATTGTGCTCGCCGAAGCTCGGATGCGTGCCGAAGGGATCGGGCACCTTCGTCAGCGGCATGCCGATGTGCTGCTCCAGCAGCTCCTTGTTCGGGACATTGTCCGGCACCTTGCGCAGGCCATCCATGTCGTCGGAGAAGGCGAGCAGGCGCGTCTTGATCTTGTCCTCGGTGAGCACGCGGAAGGCGTGGCGCACCATGGTGGTGCGCGCGACCTCGCCGAAGGTCCCGATATGGGGCAGGCCGGACGGGCCGTAGCCGGTCTCGAACAGCACCTCGTCCTTCGGATTTTTTTTCAGCCGCGCGACAATCGCTTTCGCCTGCTCGAACGGCCAGGCATTGGATTGTTCGGCGAGCGCACGCAGATCGCTCGGGCTTGCGGCAAGGTCGGTCACGGACATTTAAACGAACTTTCTCCGAGATAAGGAAAACGGCCGGTTTGATAGCATAATCGTCATTGCGAGCGAAGCGAAGCAATCCATTTCTCCGCTTGCTGAGACAGTGGATTGCTTCGTCGCTTCGCTCCTCGCAATGACGAGAAGCGGTGTGTTTTCAGCCGCTAGAACGGGCTGACGGAAAAATAGCGCAGCCACAGGTCGGTGTAGCGGCCTTTTTCCCAGAGCCGGAACAGGGCCCAGTTCAACGCCTGCCGGAGCAGGTCGTTGCCCTTGCGGACAGCAATGCCGATGCCCTCGCCGAAGAAGCGGCTCTCGACGAACGGGCCGCCGGAGAAGGCGCAGCATTCGGCCGAATCCGTGCCGTTGATCCAGAACGCGAGCGCGATCGCGTCGCCGAAGATGAAATCGACCTCGCCGCGGCGAAGCGCTTGCCTGAGCGCATCGTCATTGGGGTAGGCGTGGAGCTCGGCGTCGGTGAACATCGCCTTCAGATAGGCTTCATGCGCAGTGCCGCCGATGACGCCGACCTTCTTGCCTTCGAGATATTCCGGCCGCACTTCCGGCAGCACGGCGTCGCGCCGCGACGCGAAGCGGGCCGGCGCGCGGTAATAGGGATCGGAGAAATCGACCCTTGTGCGCAATTGCGGCGTCACCGCCATCGAGGCGATGATGGCATCCCCCCGGTTGGTGGCGAGCGCATCCACCAACGTCTCGAAACGGCGCATCTGGATGGTGCAGGTGACCTTGATCTCCTCGCAGATCGCCCGCGCCAGGTCGACGTTGAAGCCGGCCGGATTGCCGTCCGGACCGGTGAAGTTGAACGGCGGATAATCGGTCTCAGTCAGGAACCGGATCACAGTGATGCGCGACAGGTCCGGCCGCTCCGGCCGCCGCCGCGGATCCCAGAAGCCGGGCACGGCCTGCGGCGCCGCCTCGACAGGCGGCTTCGGCGGCGGAGTTTGCTGCTGTGGGGTTTGTGCATTCGCCGCGCCGCTACAGACAGCCAAAGCCGCTACGACGAGCCATCCGGCCATGGCGCGGATAGCACGGGAGATGTCGAGCGGGGCGGTCTGATCGGACATTTGGCCGGGCAATGTTGCGGAATTGGACGGCCTTATAGACCATCCGGGGCATGATGCGAGGGCCTAGTGGCAATTCAAAGATAGCGCTTGAGGTCGGCCGCGGCCTCTTCCGGCGTGCGCTTGAGGTTGAAGGGGGAGACGAACTTGCCGTCGCGATCCATCAGATAGATCAGCGCGGTGTGGTCCATGGTATAGTCGCCGTCTTTCAGCGGGACCTTCTTGGCATAGACGCGGTAGGACGACAGCACCTTGGCGATGGCATCAGGGGCGCCGGTGAGGCCCTTCAAATGCGGGTCGAAGCTGGAGAGATAATCCTTCATCGCCGCCGCGGTGTCGCGCTCCGGATCGACCGAGACGAAATAGGCGTTCACTCTGTCGGCGTCCTGGCCCATCGCCCGCAGCACTTCGGAAATCTCGAACAGCGAGGTCGGGCAGACGTCGGGGCAATGGGTGAAGCCGAAGAAGATCAGGGTCGGCTTGCCCTTCAGGCTCTTGTCGGTGACGGTCTGGCCGGCCTGGTCGGTGAGCTGGAATGGGCCGCCGATCGCCGACGGCGCGGTCATGCTGCGCAGGCCGCCCATGGTCCAGAACAACAGCAATAGCCCGACCGCCAGGCTGCCGGCGAAGGCGGCCACGATCACAAGCGGGCGGGAGGTCCGATCCATGAAAAAAATCCTTTCGGCCGTTTATTGTTTGAGCATCACCTTACCGGGAAAACCGGTGCCCACTTTGCGCTGGCGCAGCCCTCCGGGTCCGGGTCATGCTCAGAAACAAGCCGACACGCCGGCCGCGATGGTCTCGAAGAACACCGCCGTGCCGTAATGGAACCAGAGCGCGCCCGCGCCCAGCACCATGAGCGCGCCCAAGCCCGCAGCGCCCCAGGCAATGGCGGACGCCACCTTGCCCTGTGCCGAGGCAGACGCGGTCATTCCATGCGAGGCGGAAACCGGCTGAACCATCTCATTGAAATAAGCTCGGTTCCGCCGCCCGGCAAGCGCAATGCTGCGGCGCGCCGTCACATCGTGCGGAGGGAATTACGGAGCTATCGCCACTCGTCATGCCCGGGCTTGACCCGGGCATCCACGTCTTCCTTCACATCAAAAACGTGGATGGCCGGGTCAAGCCCGGCCATGAGGCAGAGGACGACCGCGCCCCTAGCGCGATCGGTTCGCGGAGGCCTGGGCGTCGAGGTAGCAGGGCCGGAACATGGCCTGCAGGGCCTTGCCGCGCAGGAAGATCATCCGCGGGGTGAGGCCGCCGCGCGAGGCGATCCAGCGGCGGATCGAAGCCGGGTACATCGAGTACAGCATCTGGGTCGCTTCGGGATTGGTGATGGCGCGGCCGTTGGCGCCGAAATCCCAGGCGGCGTGGAAACCGAGATTGGCATGCGAGGTGACGCAGATCCGACTATGGGGAACCGCGCCGAGCACGATGGTGCAGGCCGACGCGCAGAGGCCGTCGATGATGACGGTTTCGCCGGAACTGCGAAGGCCTTGATATCTGTCGACGTAAGTGCCGATCCTGCCGCCCCGATCGTCGGCGATCCGTACCACCGCATGCGAAA
Organism: Bradyrhizobium sp. Leo170; assembly: GCF_004296405.1. GTDB lineage: Bacteria > Pseudomonadota > Alphaproteobacteria > Rhizobiales > Xanthobacteraceae > Bradyrhizobium. The sequence continues at coordinate 25,467 of NZ_PSRR01000018.1, read as the reverse complement.
CCCCCATGCCCGCCAGCAGGAGTACCGCCGCGAGCAACCCCGTCATCAACTTCATGGCCTGCCCCAGTCGAATATCGAATCTGTTGGTTTTCAGTGATGCAAGACTTCGGCCAGCGTGTTGCGAGGCCGGATTTTTGTCCAGCCGTCACGGGTCGGTCAAAACAAATTCAAATCGAGTGTTGCGCGCACGCTGCAGTTTGCGGATGAAAGATCCCATACTGGAACAACCTTACCGTGTCCTCGCGGAACAGCCGCCACAAGCGAGCCCGATTCGCCGTTGACCGCGCGCGTACGCACAGGTCTCATTCACAGGGAACTCGGGGGAGGAAAGAAATGGCTGAGGATGTAGACGTCATTGTGGTCGGCGCAGGTTTGGCAGGCCTTGTTGCCGCCACAGAGATTACCGATGCGGGAAAACGCGTCATCGTGGTCGAGCAGGAAGGCGAACAATCGCTCGGTGGCCAGGCGTTCTGGTCGTTCGGCGGATTGTTCCTGGTCGATTCGCCGGAGCAGCGCCGGCTCGGCATCAAGGACTCTCACGAGCTCGCGCTGCAGGACTGGATGGGAACGGCGGGCTTCGATCGCGATGAAGACCATTGGCCGCGGCGCTGGGCGGAAGCTTACGTCGCTTTCGCCGCCACCGAGAAGCGCGACTGGCTGCGCGCGATGGGCCATCGATTGTTTCCGATCGTCGGCTGGGCCGAGCGCGGCGGCTATGACGCAATGGGCCACGGCAATTCAGTGCCGCGCTTTCACGTCACCTGGGGCACCGGGCCCGGCATCGTCGAGCCGTTCGCGCGCCGCGCGCGCGAGGCCGAGAAGAGCGGCCGGCTGATCTTCAAATTCCGCCATCGTGTCGATGCGCTACAAGTGACGAACGGCGCGATCGACGGCGTCACCGGCGCGATCCTCGAGCCGACCGACGTGGAGCGCGGCAAGAGTTCGTCACGCAATGTGGTCGGCGAATTCTCGCTGCGCGCGCAAGCGGTGATCGTGGCGTCCGGCGGCATCGGCGGCAATCATGACCTCGTGCGGCAGAACTGGCCGAAGCGATTGGGCGAGCCGCCGAAGCACATGATCTCCGGCGTGCCCGAACATGTCGACGGCCGCATGATCGGGATCACCGAGGCGAGCGGCGCGCGGCTGATCAACCGCGACCGGATGTGGCACTACGTCGAGGGCATCCAGAACTGGTCACCAATCTGGCCGAAGCACGGCATCCGCATCCTGCCCGGGCCATCATCGATGTGGTTCGATGCGACCGGACGGCGGCTGCCGGCACCGCTGTTTCCCGGCTCCGACACGCTCGGGCAACTGCAATACATCATGAGCACCGGCCATGATTATTCCTGGTTCATCCTGACCCAGAGCATCATCAAGAAGGAGTTCGCGCTCTCGGGCTCCGAGCAGAACCCGGACCTCACCGGCAAGAGCTGGCGCATGACGATCAAGCGCGCCGCCAACAAGGGCGCGCCGGCGCCGGTGGAAGCGTTCAAGACAAACGGCGTCGACTTCATCGTGCGCGACAGGCTCGAGGATCTCATCGCGGCGATGAACCAGCTTTCCGGCGAGAACCTTTTGAAGCTCGATCACATCCGAACGCAGATCGAGGCGCGCGACCGCGAGATCGCAAACGCTTACGTCAAGGACGCGCAGGTGATGAACCTGCACAATGCGCGCAAATATATCGGCGACCGCCTGATCCGCACCGCCGCGCCGCATCGCATCCTCGATCCCGCGCATGGACCGCTGATCGCGGTGAAGCTCAACATCCTGACCCGCAAGACGCTCGGCGGATTCGAGACCGATCTCGATGCGCGGGTGTTCGGGAGTGACGGCGAGATCATCAGGGGACTCTACGCCGTCGGCGAAGCCGCTGGCTTCGGCGGCGGCGGCATGCACGGCTATCGCTCGCTGGAGGGGACCTTTCTGGGCGGCTGCCTGTTCTCCGGACGAAACGCGGGACGCGCCGCGGCGAAAGCCGTGCGATAAATCGCAGTCCCGTAGTCCGGATGGAGCGAAGCGCAATCCGGGATTCTTCGATCCACACATCGAGTTGCCCCGGATTACGCGGAGCCTGTCATCGGGCGCGCATTCGCGCGACCCGTTGGCTCCATCCGGGCTACAAGAGACCATAAGAGACGACTCGCCAGAGCTTGACCGCTGCGCTAGGTAGTCACCGCCAATCAACGGGAGAACAATATGACCATTCAGCGTTTTGAAACCGGGCCGCGGATGAGCCAGGTCGTCGTGCATGGCAACACGGTGTATCTGGCCGGCATCGTCGCCAACAAGACGGCCGGTGAAAGCGTGACGAAGCAGACGGAGGAGATCCTCTCGATCATCGACGGCCATCTGGCAAAGGCCGGCACCGACAAATCGAAACTGCTGACGACGACGATCTACATCACCGACATGAAGACGTTCGGCGAGATGAACGCGGTGTGGGACCGTTGGGTGTCGCCAGGCAACACGCCGGCGCGCGCTACCGTCGAGGCCAAGCTGGCGGCGCCCCAATACACTGTCGAGATCATGGTGACCGCGGCGAAGTAAGCGCCCATTGCACGAGAATGGCGATGCCGATCGTTACGTGCGGCCGGCATCGCGCACTTCGTTGAGCCTGATCGAGCGACTTCCATTGTCGAGGCAGCCTATGCGGCCATGACGTTCGTCTCGAAGAACGCCTTGAGCCCGACAAAAGTCACATCGGGCCGGGTGATGACATGGACTGGAATCTCCCGCAGATAGGAATCGAACCGCCCCTTGCTGGTGAAGCACGGACCAAAATCCGATCCCGCCAGATGATCGACGAAACGAGGCACGATGCCGCCGGCGATATAGACGCCGCCGCGGGCGCCGAAGGTCAGCGCCAGATTGCCGCAGACCATGCCGAGCATCGCGCAGAACATGTCGAGCGCCGCCCGGCTCGTCGCGCAGCTCCCGTCAAGCGCGGCCTGCGTGATCGAGGCCGCATCGCGCGCGGGCGCGCCGGCGCCGTCGATGGCGTTCAAGGCGTCATAGAGGTGGGTGAGGCCGGACCCGGATAGCGCACGTTCAATCGAAACGTGGCCGAAGCGCCCACGCAGGTGATCGATCACCCGCTCCTCCCGTTCCGAAGTCGCCGGCAAGGTGGCATGGCCGGCTTCGGTGATGATCGCCACGGGCGGCTTGCTCGACGGAACCAGACAGGACGCGCCAAAGCCGGTCCCCGGCCCAACCACGAGCATGGGAGCGCCGGCGACCGGAGTGGGGCTGCCGAGCGACACCAGGTCGGAAGCTCCCAGAGCCGGCAGCGACCAGGCCAGCGCCTCGAAATCATTGAGGAAATGCGCGGCCGCGAAGGCGAATTGTTGGCGCAGGCTGGCCGCATCGAACATCCACGGGCTGTTGGTCAGCACCACGCGGTTGTTCTCGATCGGGCCCGCGATGCCGAAGATCGCCGCAGTGGCAACGCCGCCCGTCGCGTGGCGGGCAAGGAAGGCGGCGATCGCCTCCGCCGAGGTCGGATAGTCGGCGACCTTGACATGTTCGATGGGGCCGATCTGACGACCCCTGACGAGCGCGAAACGCGCATTGGTGCCGCCGATATCGGCGAGCAATGCTTGGCTGATCCCGGTCATTGCCTCCGTTCCTGTCAAGCTGCGGTCGGTGCGCGGATGCGTCCATCAGTCGTTTGCCGGTTCCGATCCGCGTCCGCCGGTTGGCGGCGATGATATCCAAGTATCACCGAGCGGCAGCTTTGGGAATCGGCCGCTGCATGGGTTGATCAACATTAACCAGGCTGGAATGCTGCGTATGGCCGCGGCCGCGCTTTCGTCAGTGTTGTCGGCTCAAACAGCGTTCGAGCGCGATGAGCAACTGCGTACGGCCAACGATTCCGATGGGCTTGCCGTCGCGGACCACCAGCACCTGCGAGATCTGATGTGCGTCCATTCGCGTGACGATATCGTCGACGGTTGCCGTTTCATCCACGCACACGGGATTCTGCGTCATGACGGCGTCGACCCGCAGCGCCTGCGTCTGCTCGTGCATGTGTTGTCCCTCGGCTCGTCCGAGCAGCCATTCCAGCAAGAACCCGGCAGGGCCGGTCACGCCAAGCTCCTGACGGTGCAGGAAATCGCCCTCGGAGATGATGCCGACCAAAGATCCATCGTCGTCGATCACAGGCAAGCCACGCTGACTGGTTTCCAGGAGCAGGTGGACGGCATCGAGCAGCGGCGCGTTCGGCTTTATGGTGGCGAACCAGGTTCGCATGACATCCGTTGCCAGCATTGTTTCTCTCCAACAGGCTCGGGTCCGGTAGCGTGCACTGGGAAGCGGGCCGGGCCTTGATATGCGTCAAAATGACGACGGCGCCCACTGACCTGGATCAATACGTCGATCGGCCGTTGTGCTCTTATAGCGATGTGCAATTTGTGCCGATCGCCACCAATTGTGGGGGAGAATGACGATGTTCAAGAACCTGCTGGTGCTTATCCCTTCCGAACGTCCCGCGCGGCCGGTGATTGACGGTGCCGTGCTGCTGACCATGGCGTACGGCGCTCACCTCGACGCGCTGTCCGTCGCCTACGAGACCGCCAATGTTCCGATCGCCGCGGCAGGCGGCGCTGCGGTCGCCATGATCGTCGAAGAGACCCGGCAGCGCGCACTCGAGCGCGCAGAGGCCGCGATGCGCGTTTTCGAGGTCGAGGCGAAGCACGCAGGGATATCGTATACCTGCCGCACGATGAGCGCGACACCGCGTGAGGCGCTAGCGATCGCCGGCGCCAGCGCTCGGCTGCATGATCTCACCGTCGTCCTGCAGCCGGAACCCGAACGCGATACGTTCGACAACGACATGCCGCAGGAAATCCTGTTCCAGTCAGGCGGCCCGGTATTGTTCATGCCCTATACCTTCCGCGGCGCGTTTACCGCGCGGCGTATCGGGATTTGCTGGGACGGAAGCCGCCTCGCCGGCCGCGCGCTGCGGGATGCCATGCCGCTGCTGCGGCACGCTGACGCGCTCACCATCATTTCCATCGGCAATCCAGGGGCGATTCCGGACGAAGCGAGCCCGCAGCGCCTCGTTGAGCATTTGGCGCGGCTTGGGCTGCCGGCCAAGATCGTGGCCTTCCCGGCCGCGCACTCCGAAATCCAGCCCACCATCCTGTCCGTTGCGGCCGACGAAAGCCTCGACCTGCTGGTGATGGGCGGCTACGGGCATTCGCGGCTGCAGGAACGCCTGCTCGGCGGCGTCACCCGCGAGATGCTCCAGTGCATGACGGTGCCGACGCTGATGTCGCATTGAGCTTTAGGGCAGCGTCCTCCGTCCTAACGCCCGTCATTGCGAGCGCAGCGAAGCAATCCATGGTTCCGCGCGCGGAGGCATGGATTGCTTCGCTGCGCTCGCAATGACGCAGTTTCTGCGACCGTACGTAGCCCGGATGGAGCGCAGCGCAATCCGGGGCCTTGTGTGGCCCCAGCGCGCACCGTCCCGGGTTACGCTGCGCTCCACCCGGGCTACGACATCTCGGGAGACCTACCCTCCGTAATCTTCCTTAGGGAAGGACTCCGAATTTTCAGGCGCGGTGCAAGCAGGCACTCTGGTTCCATCAGATGATTTGAAGGAGCCCGCCATGCACACCGACGCTTCCCGCCCCGTCCTCCGCCAGGCCGCGAGCACGCCGCACCGTCTCGGAAGCCCGGCCATGCAGGGTCCGCTTGCGCTGATGGGCACGCCCTTTCAATACGCACGCAATGTCGAGATCTACGGCGAAGGTGACGAGGCCGAATATCTCTATCAGGTGGTGTCAGGTACTGTCCGCACCTACAAGATGCTGGAGGACGGCAGGCGCCAGATCGGTGGGTTTTATCTGCCGGGCGACATCTTCGGCTTTGAGGCGGGCGAGACGCACTCGTCTTCCGCCGAGGCTGTGAACGGGGCGCAGGTCCTGATCGTCAAGCGCAGCGCGGTGATGCTGCGTGCCGAGCGCGAGAAGGATCTCGCGCAGCAGCTTTGGGATGCCACCACGCGTGAACTGCAGCGCTTCCGCAATCACATGCTGCTCCTGATCAAGACCGCCGGGGAGCGGGTCGCGGGATTCCTGCTCGATATCGCCCGCCGCACCGCCAGCACGACATCGATCGAACTTGCGATGTCGCGCCAGGACATTGCCGATTACCTCGGCCTCACCATCGAGACCGTGTCACGCACCTTCACCCAGTTGGAGCAGTCCGGCGCCATCGCGCTGGCGACCTCGCGCCGGATCGAATTGCGGAACCGCGCCGCGCTGAACCGCCTGAACGCCTGACCAGGATAGAATTGACCGAGATGTGCCATGAACCATCCATTGATCAGCGCGGATCGTGGCACCCATCGCAAGATCATTGCGCTTGGTGTTGCCGCCGCGGTCGCGATCATGCTGCTGGCGGTTCACGGCCGAAGCAGCGACCAAACTGAAGCTTCGCGCCGGCAGCCCACCGTTCAGCATATTGCCGTGTCCAATGCGACGCGCCCACTCACCGTGGCCGAGTTGAGATAACGCGACTTCCCGCTGAAGGCTTTCGTCTCACGCCCTGATCCTGGGCCTTGGCTGCGCAACATCGTCACCACCCGCCTGGAGCCAGCGGATGATCCGGTGCCACGAACGGCCCAAGCTCTCGCGCCCCATGAAAAGACCGAGGTGACCGCACGGCTCGGAGGCCTGTTCCAGCCAATGCGGCGGCGTGCCGAGCAGGCGCGCCGTGGCGAGTGCCTGCTCGAGCGGCACGACAATGTCCTTCTCTGCTGCCAGCAGAAAGACCGGAACCGTCACCTCGGCGAGATCGATCTGGCGACCGAGCGCGACGAAGCGTCCCTCGGCGATCCGGTTCTCGCGGAAGATCCAGTTGGTCGCCTCGAGATAAAAGGTTCCCGGCAAATCCAGCAGCTTGCGATCCCAGCGCTCGAAGCGCGCCAGCAGGGCCGCGCCCTGCTCCGATCCATCGCCGACATCCCGCTGCAAGGTCGCTTCGACGTCATGGAGGGTAAGCGGCATGCTCCAGAAGCGAAGCGTATGCTTGCCGCTTATGATGCCCTCTCCCTGGTGCACCAGCTCGTCGAACGCTTGCTTTGGCATACTTGCCACCATCCGCGACAGATCTGAGGGCACGGAGACGTCGACCGGCGCACCGGCGAGCACGAGCCGTCGCACCTTGTGTGGAAAACGGGCGGCATAGACCAGCGACAGCCACCCGCCCTGGCACAAGCCGATGAGATCGACCGGTGCGCCGATGTCATCGACCGCCACGTTGAGGTCGGCGAGATAGCTGTCGATCGACAAATGGCGCATCTCTGATGTCGCCGAGCACCAGTCGGTGACATAGATGCGATCCATGCCGCCCTGCAGCAGCGCCTGCACCAGGCTATGGCCAGGTGCGAAATCAGCGACCAAGGCCTCGTGCAGCGAAAAGGGAGCGCAGATCAGAAGCGGCTGGCCCGTCGCCTTGCGCGAAAAATCCCGCAGCCGCATCGAGGCGAGCTGCAGCGCGATCACGTTCGGCATGGTCCAGGATAGCGGAGTCTCGCTCTCCGGCTCGGACGGCGTGGGCTCGCGACCAGCGAACCAATGCAGATAGGCCTCCAGCGCCAATCGCGTGGCCGCCATTGGCCATAGCAGCGTCTGCACCGCCCAATCAGTGTCGGCGCTCGGCTTCTCTTCCGGTGGTCTGTTCTTCTCGCCCAAGCTCACTCCCCCTTTTGCTCGCCGGCGCCATGGTCGGACAGGCATCGGCGAAAGGTTTGACCTCGATCAAGCACCAACGAAACGCAGGACTGCTATATTAGCTCCATTTCGGCGAGGAACGCACCCGCACAAGGAATTGCGGCGCCGGCCCAAGCGGGCGACATCAGGCAAGAGGAGATCGCACACCGGACCGCCTCGGCGGCGGTGAAGCGATCCTATGCGAAGGTCGGCGATCATTGGATCCAGAGACCCGGAATCTAGAACTCGAAGAGTTTTGTTCGAACTGCTCCAGCGCGAAACCAACGACAGGCACGTGATCCGGTTTCGCGCACCACCGCAGATTTCCAAGCTGCTGGCGATGACCTCGGAGGTAATCGATCAGCTCACGCCAAAATCCGATAGTCCGCAGCAGCCGATCCATTCGGCGATACGCGAAGGAGAGCAAGATGACCGACCACAACACCATCGCAAGCCGCTATGTCGAACTGTGGAACGAGCGCACGCCGAGCCGGCGCCGCGAGATGCTGGCCGAGAACTGGACCGCCGACGCACGCTATGTCGATCCGCTGATGAGCGGCGACGGCCACGAAGGCGTCGATGCGCTGATATCAGGCGTCCAGGAAAAATTTCCGGCGTTCAAGTTCAAACTGATCGGCGAACCCAACGGTTTCGGCGACCATCTCCGCTTTTCCTGGGGCCTCGGTCCCGATGGCACCGACAGCCCGATCAAGGGCACGGACTTCGCGGTGCTGAAGGACGGCCGCATCAAGAGCATCACCGGTTTCCTCGACCAGGTGCCGCAGGGCGCGTGATACGACGCGGTGCATGGCGGTGTTGCTGACGTAACATCCGTCAGCCTCGCTGCCATGCACTGCCGCGATGAAAGAAGAGAGCAGAGCAAGTTCGCGTTACCGCTCGCGCGCTTGTGACGGCGATCTCGCTGTCGTGAGGCGTAACGCCTCGCTCCCCACACCGAAACGGCCTTACCATCATCCAGGCGCTGCGATGGAGCGGTCTTGCGTCCTGCAAGGTCCGCTTCCGCAGCGTCGACGTGACATTTTGGCGAAAGACAATTTCGATGGAGGCATATCATGGAAGTTGATAATGACCGCCTGAACTCTTTCATGGGCAAGATGATTGGTGACATCGGCGCCGCGATGAACGCGTCGCTGATGCTGATCGGCGACAGGCTCGGCCTCTACAAGGCGTTGGCCGAGAAGGGACCGATGAACTCCGCAGAGCTGGCGAAAGCGACAGGCACCGCGGAGCGCTATGTGCGCGAGTGGTTGTCGGCGCAAGCGGCCTCCGGCTACGTCGAATATGACACCAAATCCGGAAAGTTCTCGATGCTGCCGGAGCAGGCCATGGCGCTGGCGGACGACGAGAGCCCGGTTTTCCTGGGCGCGGTCGGCAACCTCGTGGCGGCGACATTCCTCGACGAGCCGAAGATCTCCGACGCATTCAAGACCGGCAAGGGCGTCGGCTGGAACAAGCGCAGCGAATGCCTGTTCTGCGGAACGGCGCGCTTCTTCCGCACCGGCTACAAGCATCATTTGGTGCAGGAATGGCTGCCGGCGCTGGAGGGCGTCGTCGACAAGCTGAAGCGGGGCGCGAAGGTCGCCGATGTCGGTTGCGGACACGGCATATCGACCCGGCTGATGGCGGAGGCGTTCCCGAAATCCAAATTCTTCGGGTTCGACTATCACGAGGGCTCGATCCAGGCCGCGCGCGAGCTGACGCGGGATGCGGGACTGTCCGATCGCATGACGTTCGAGACCCACACCGCGAAGACTTTTCCGGCAAACGGCTACGATCTCGTGTGCTTCTTCGACTGCCTGCACGACATGGGCGACCCGGTCGGCGCGCTCAAGCATACCCGCAGCACCATGGCCAAGGACGGCACCTGCATGCTGGTCGAGCCCTTCGCCAACGACCGGCTGGAGGATAATCTCAATCCGATCGGGCGGGTCTACTATGCGGCTTCGACCATGGTCTGCACGCCGGCCTCCCTGGACCAGGAGGTCGGGCTCGCCCTGGGCGCGCAGGCCGGCGAGGCCAGGCTTCGCGAGATTGCCCGCGAGGCCGGCTTCACCCGGTTCCGGCGCGCCACCGAAACGCCGTTCAACCTGATCCTGGAAGCACGGCCATAACACCCCCGGCACTGAGCGCCGCCGCGCGAAGATTCTTCGCGTGGCGGCGGGTGGACTTGACGCGGACGAGTGCTTGCGAGACTTGCTAGAGCATTTTCGGTTCTGATTGAATCAGAACCGAAGCTCTAGATTCTTGTTTTGACGCGTTTTCTTCACGCGAACCGGTGTCCACTTCGCTCGAAAACGCTATAGCAAATCGAGCGGGCGCTTGCATGCGCGACCGCTGATCCGAGGACATCCGCCATGAGCACCTCCACGCCAAGCTCCACTGTTGCCAACGAAGCCATCGATCTCCTGACGAAGCTGGGGGCTCTGCCGGCCTTCGTCGCCGACGGCAGTCTGATCGCCCGCTCGCCGATCGACGGCAAGGTCATCGGGCGTCTCAAGCCCGGAAGCGACGACGACACGCGCGCAGCGATTGCTCGCGCGCGGACTGCGTTCCTGACATGGCGAACCGTCCCCGCCCCGCGCCGGGGCGAACTGGTCCGCCTGCTCGGCGAGGAATTGCGCAGCTCGAAAGAACTGCTCGGGCGGCTGGTGACGATCGAGGCTGGCAAGATTCTCTCCGAAGGGCTCGGAGAGGTGCAGGAGATGATCGACATCTGCGACTTCGCCGTCGGCCTGTCGCGCCAGCTTTATGGATTGACGATCGCATCCGAACGCCCCGGTCATCGGATGATGGAGACCTGGCATCCGGCCGGCGTGTGCGGCATCATCACGGCGTTCAACTTTCCGGTTGCCGTGTGGTGCTGGAATGCAGCGCTTGCGCTGGTGTGCGGCAACGCTGTGGTGTGGAAGCCTTCGGAGAAAACGCCGCTGACTGCGTGCGCGGTGCAGGCGATCGTCGAACGCGCGCTTGCACGTTTCGGTGACGCGCCGCAGGGTCTGGCCGAACTCGTGCAGGGCGACCGCACGGTCGGCGAAGTCCTGGTCGATCACCCCGAAGTTGCCATCCTGTCGGCCACCGGATCGACGCGGATGGGCAAGCAGGTGGGCCCGCGCGTCGCCGCGCGCTTTGGCCGCGCCATTCTCGAGCTCGGCGGCAACAACGCCGCGATCGTCACGCCGTCCGCCGATCAGGATCTTGCCTTGCGCAGCATCGCGTTTTCCGCGATGGGTACCGCCGGACAGCGCTGCACCTCGCTGCGCCGCCTGTTCGTGCACGAAGATATCGCCGATGATTTCGTCTCGAGGCTCAGCCGCGTCTATCGTTCCGTGACGATCGGCGACCCGCGCGAGCCGCTCACTTTGGTCGGCCCGCTGATCGATGCGGCCGCCTTCGAGGCGATGGGCCGCGCGCTGGATGAAGCCACCTCGCTCGGCGGCAAGGTGCATGGCGGGACCCGCGTGGACCATCAATCCTCTGGCGCCTATTACGTCGCCCCCGCTTTGGTCGAGATGCCGTCCCAAACGGGGCCAGTGCCGCGCGAGACGTTTGCGCCGATCCTGTACGTGATGCGCTACCACGATCTTGCCGAGGCGATCGCCAGCCACAATGCGGTGCCTCAGGGGCTCGCATCATCGATCTTCACGACCGACATCCGCGAGGCCGAGACCTTCATCTCCGCGGTCGGCTCGGATTGCGGCATCGCCAACGTCAATATCGGCCCATCAGGCGCCGAAATCGGCGGCGCGTTCGGCGGCGAAAAGGAAACCGGCGGCGGCCGCGAATCCGGATCCGACGCGTGGCGCGGCTACATGAGACAGGCGACCAACACCATCAACTATTCGCGCGAACTGCCGTTGGCGCAGGGCGTCAAATTCGACGTCGGGTGACGCAAAGGGCTGGAGCGGGCGAAGGGAATCGAACCCTCGTATGCAGCTTGGGAAGCTGCCGTTCTACCATTGAACTACGCCCGCGGATCGCGTTGCCGCTCCTGATTAGCCGAGACCGAGGCTTTCGCCAAGTCGCCTCTCGCGTTCTCCTTAACGGAAAACGTCAGGATTCCGGATGTGCTGCTTGGGGCGTTGCGCCGCCGCGGGCGCATCGCTAAGTCTTAAGGCATGATCCGAAGGCCGCTGTTGCAGCGTGAGCGCATTACCGTGAACGAGTTCCGCTGCACCGCGGTGCCCGGCGAGAAACCGTTTGCCGAACAATATGATGCGCATTCGATTTCCTACGTCCGCAAGGGCAGCTTCGGCTGCCATTGCCGCGGCCGTTTCCATGAGCTGGTGACCGGCGCGATCCTGGTCGGCCATCCCGGCGACGAATATACCTGCACCCATGACCATGTCGGCGGCGACGAATGCCTGTCGTTCTACCTGCATCCGGAGCTGGTGCAGGCGATCGGCGACAGCCGCGCGGTCTGGCAGATCGGATCGGTGCCGCCGCTGCCGGAATTGATGGTGCTGGGCGAGCTCGCGCAAACGGCAGCAGATGGCAACAGCGACATCGGCCTCGACGAGGCCGGCCATCTCCTGGCCAGCCGCTTCATCGAGATGGTCTCGGGACGCGCGGCGAGGCCGGTGACGGCCGCCTTACGCGATCGCCGCCGCGCGGTCGAGGCGGCGCTGTGGATCGATGCACACTCACAGCGGGATATCGGGCTGGATGATGCGGCGGATCAGGCCGGCATCAGCACGTTCCATTTCCTCAGGCTGTTCTCGGAAGTCCTCGGCGTGACGCCGCATCAATATCTCGTGCGCTCGCGGCTGCGCCACGCGGCGCGGCGACTGGCCGACGACGACAGCCCGATCACCGAGATCTCCTACGACGTCGGTTTCGGCGATCTCTCCAATTTCGTGCGCACGTTCCACCGCGCCGCCGGCGTCTCACCGCATGCGTTCCGAAAAGCGTCGCGCGGCGACCGCAAGATTTTCCAAGAACGGCTGGCGCTGCACTAGCTAACCTCCTCCAGTCCCGCGCGTCGTCAGGCGCGCCCTAGACTAGCACTGGAGAACAATCATGTATGACCATATCGGCCTGCGCGTCGGCGATCTCGACGCCAGCGTGCGTTTCTACACCGCAGCGCTCGCCCCGCTCGGCTATGTCCTGTGCTCGCGCGATGACAGTGGCGCCGGCTTCGGCCCGAAGGGCGAGCCGGCGCTGTGGCTGCATCTGCACAAGGGCCAGAGCAATGGCGGCGCCCATGTCGCATTCCGCGCGCCGGACCACGACGCGATCAAGACATTCCACAGCGAAGGATTGAAAGCCGGTTGCCGCGACAACGGCGCAGCCGGCCATCGCAAGGATTACAGCCCGACCTATTACGCGGCGTTTCTGATCGACCCCGACGGCAACAATGTCGAGGCGGTGTGTACGTGAGACGCCATCTTCATCATTGCGACTGCCGTCATTCAAAGGCTTTCAAGAAGGACTCACCCCATGGCTTCCATCCACAAGGAATTCATCATCGACGCGCATCCCGACCAGGTCTGGGATGCCTTGCGCGATTTCGGCGCGCTGCATACGCGGCTGGTGCCGGGCTTCGTGCTCGACACCAAGCTCGACGGCGACGCGCGTATCGTCACCTTCTCCAACGGCACGGTGGCGCGTGAATTGCTGGTCGACTGCGACGACGCACGGCGGCGGCTGGTCTATGCCGTCGTCAGCGAGCGGCTGAAGCAGCACAGCGCATCCATCCAGGCGTTCGCCGACGGCGACTGCCGCAGCCGCGTGACGTGGATCGCCGATGTGCTGCCGAACGAGATCGCGCCCTACATCTCCTCCCAGATGGATCTTGGCGTCGGCGCAATGCAGAACAAGCTCGGGCGGGAAGCGGCGTGATGAACCCGTTCCTCGAAGCGCTCGGCGCGGACGGTGCTGCAGCCGACCGCGCCGGCAAAATGGATCTCTATGGCCGCTTCGTCGGCTCCTGGGATCTCGATGTCACCCACATTGCCGAGGACGGCACCAGGCGAGAGCGAAAGGGCGAATGGCACTTCGGCTGGGCGCTCGAAGGCCGCGCGATCCAGGATGTCTGGATCGTGCCGCCGCGCGGCGAGTTGCGCGAGGCCGATGCCACCGCCAACGCCAATTCCTACGGCACCACGCTCAGGGTCTACGATGGAGAGCTCGACGCCTGGCTGATACAGTGGACCGATCCGGTCACGCGCACCTTCCTGCAGATGATCGGCCGCGCCGAGGGCGCCGACATCGTGCAGTTGGGCACGCGGCCGGACGGACGGCTGGTGCGGTGGGGCTTTTCTGAGATCACGCCAAATTCCTTTCTCTGGCGCGGCGAAGTCTCCGCCGACCAGGGCGCGACATGGCGTGTCAACGTGGAGTTCACGGCTCGGCGCGTGCCCTCTCCGTGATCTTTCTCACGGAAGGCACGACGGGGCGTCAGGACAGCGCGGGACTTACCTTCGCAATCGGTGCGCGCTTTGGCCCCCAGCGCGTCAGCACCACGCTTGCGCATGAGAGCACGCCGAGCACGACCATCGAGGCGGCGGCGAGCATGAAGAAGTTCTGCGCGGTCGCCTCATGCGTCGACAGCCACCAGCCGCCGGCAGCGATGAAGGCAAGGCGCGCGGTCTGCGCCAGTACCGGGCCCAGCACCTTCGCCGCGCCTTGCGAGGAGAAAAACATCGACATCGCCAGCCCGATGAAGGCGTACATCGGCGCCGCCGTCGACAGATATTGATGGCTGGCCAGGCGCACGGCGGGATCATCGGTGAAGATGTTGACCCACAGGTCGGGGAAGATGGCGAGGAAGGTGCCGATCGTACCGACCGAGACGAACGACACCGTGCCCGCGGTCCAGGCGATCCGCCGCGCCCGCGCGATGCGGTCGGCGCCGACGGCCATGCCGATCATCGGCACTGAGGCGATGCCGGTCGCGAACGCGAGCGACGTCAGCATGAATTCGAGCCGCGCGCCGATGCCATAGCCGGCCAGGATCGCGGTGCCGAAATTCGCCAGCATGTGGGTGAAGATGCTGATCGTCAGAACCGACTGCAGCGGCGAGAAGCAGGCGATGGCGCCGACCCTTAGGATATCGATGAACATCGCCCATTGGACGCGCAATCCCCTGAGCTTCGGCACCACGCGGGCGCGGCCGGAAAACAGGTACCAGCCCATCACGGCAATACTGATCGAATAGGCGATCAGCGAGCCCGCCGCGACGCCGCGCATGCCGAATTGCGGGATAGGCCCGAGCCCGAGGCCCAGTGTGCCGCCCAAAATGATCTGCCAGATCGCGGACGAAAGGATCATGGTCGACGGCAGTTTCATGTTGCCGGTGCCGCGCAATACGCCCGCCATGGTGTTCATCAGCCACGGCAGCACGGCGCCGCCGAAGAAGATCTGGCTGTAGGCGATCGCCTGCGCCAGCACGTTGCCGCGGCCGCCGAGCAATTCCAACAGATGCGGGCCGAAGATCAGCATGCCCAGCATGAAGACGAGCCCGAAGGTGATGCCGATCAGAAGCGCATGGGCCGCGAGCGTGGAGGCGCGCTCGACCTCGCCGGCGCCGAGCGCCCGCGCGATCGCGGAGGCCACTCCGCCGCCCATGGCGCCGCCGGACATCGTCATGGTCAGGATCACGCAGGGAAACACTAGCGCCATCGCGGCCAGCGATTCCACGCCAAGCCGGCCGATATAGGAGGTCTCCGCGATCACCACGCAGGTGCCGGCCGAGAGCGCGATCACGTTCGGCCAGGCAAGCCACAGCAGCGTGCGCAGGATCGGCCCGTCGAGCAGGCGGTTGCGGGCCGGCGCCGTCACCGGCGGCGGCAGCGGGCGCTCTTCCTCGTCGACAGGTATTTCGGCAACCGCAATATCGGGCATTTCCACTCCGACGCCCGCGGTCTGAATGCCGCGGCGCGGGTGTTTCCCTATCACGGCGGCGATCAATTCCACGTGCGTCCGGCGCAGGGGCCCCCTGCGCGATTGGCCGATCGCCCGGACGAATCGCGCCCTGGCACAGCCCGCAGGCTTTAGATGCACCGGGATGTGCGGCCACGGCCCGTCACCAGCCCCTCGACCAAGCCGATCGGCACGCTGGCGCAGGCCTGCCTGCCGGCATGTCCGCTCCCGTTCCGGTTGCTGCGAGGTTGGCCGCTTTGACTCGCACGAAATTCGCGCCGACGGAATACCGCAACGACCGTGGCGAAGCGCACGGTCAGCCTAGGTTCCTACTGTGGCTTTGCTGCACGCGAACGCAAACATTACTCGCGGCAGTCGCATCCTCGCCAAAAAAGCTTCTCCGTGCCGCCACGAATTCGGTCCACGAAGCCTCGACCATACTTGGGGAGATGGTTATGCGGGCGACCAGACTATCTGCGCCAGTGGTGTCCACAGGCGCCACGGCAGAGATCGAGCGGCTTCAGCATGAGCTGGCCGGGTTCAATGAGCGAATCACCGAACTTGAAAAACAGCATCCCGAGGCTTCAAAGCTGGAGGCGCTGAGGGCGAGCGCGTTGCTGCTGGCCCGGCAAATCGATGAGCTGCGCTGTTCGAGCTCGACCGACCTGACCGAACTGCTCGCGAAGTAGGTCGCAGGACCACAAGAACAGCGGCAACGCTCTGAGGCTCAGCCGGGCGCGCTGGTCAGAGGCTCCCATGCGGCGAGCGCCGCGCGCGCGACGCGTTCCAGCTCCCGCCGTGTCGCGCCGTCGCGTGCCTGGATCGACATGCCCTGTTGCACGGTGACGTAGTATCGCGCGATCGCCGCGAGATCGGCACTTGCTGATATCTCGCCTGATGCCACGCCCTCCTGCAGGCGCTGCCGTAAATCCTCGACATTCTTCGCGCGCATCGCGATCAGCTCGCGCCGCACCGTTTCGGACTGCTCAGTCGTATGCAGCGCCGACAGCACCACCAGGCATCCCGGCGGCCGGTTCCGTCGCGTGAACGCCTTCGCCGTCTGCATAAGATAGCTTTCCACGGCCTCATAAGCGGTAGGCGCGCGAGCGATGCCACCCCATATCTCCGGCCCCTGGGTCGCGCCGTACAATTGCAGCGCTTGCCGGAACAATTCTTCCTTGCAGCCGAAGGCTGCATAGAGGCTTGGCGAAGCGATCCCCATCGCCGTGGTGAGATCAGCCATCGAGGCCCCTTCGTAGCCCTTGACCCAAAACACCTCCATGGCGCGTACGAGCGCAGCATCCTTGTCAAAGCCCCTGGGGCGACCTCGTTCCACCATCCGTCCACCCGATTTCTGTGTCGTTCACTAAATTAATGCGCTTGACGTCCCAGCGCAACGGACCTATTTCTGTATCGATCGACACATAAATGGAGATGGATCATGAGCGCATTGCAGGGAAAGCGGGCGTTGGTGACGGGCGCAAGCCGCGGGATTGGCGCTGCGATTGCAAGGCGGCTCGCCGCCGATGGCGCCAATGTTGCAATCACCTATGAACGTTCGGCCGACAAGGCGCAGGCGGTGGTGGCCGAGATCGAACGCTTGGGCCGGCGGGGACTTGCGATCAAGGCCGACAGCGCCGATGCCGCCGCGGTCAAGGCGGCCGTGGATCAGGCCGCCAAGGCATTCGGCGGGCTCGATATTCTCGTCAACAATGCCGGCATCCTCAGGACCGGACCGATCGACCAACTGAGCCTTGAAGACATCGATGCGACGCTTGCGGTCAACGTCCGGGCGGTGGTGGTCGGATCGCAGGCCGCGGCAGCGCATATGGGCGAAGGCGGCCGCATCATCTCGATCGGCAGCAATCTCGCGACCCAGGTGCCGGGTCCCGGCCTGAGCCTGTACTCGATGAGCAAATCGGCGCTGATCGCCTGGACAAAGGGCCTGGCGCGCGATCTCGGCAGCCGCGGCATCACCGTCAACATCGTTCATCCGGGCTCGACCGACACCGACATGAATCCCGCTGAAGGCGAACAGGCGGCCTTCCAGCTGGCGCGGATGGCGATCCCCCGCTACGGCAAGGCCGACGACGTCGCAGCGCTGGTCGCATTCGTGGCGGGCCCGGAGGCGCGCTCGATCAATGGCGCGGAGTTCACCATCGACGGCGGCGCCAACGCGTGAACGGCTGGACTTCGTGCACCATGCTGGCCGGGGCGTAGCGCCCCGGCCTTTGTCATGATCCTCGCAGCGCGCTCCAGGTGAGTGCGCTTGATCACACCCTGAAATGCTTGGAGAGCTTCAGGCCCTGGGCCTGGTAGTTCGAGCCGATGCGCTGGCCGTACATTGCATCGGGCCGGGCCAGCATCTTCTCATAGACCAGGCGGCCGACGATCTGGCCGTGCTCGAGGATGAACGGCACCTCGCGCGAGCGCACTTCCAGCACGGCGCGCGCGCCCTGCCCGCCGGCGCCGGCATAGCCGAAGCCGGGATCGAAGAAGCCGGCATAGTGCACGCGGAATTCGCCGACCAAAGGATCGAACGGCACCATCTCGGCGGCGTAGTCCGGCGGCACCTGCACAGCTTCCTTCGACGCGAGGATATAGAACTCGCCGGGATCGAGGATCAGGCTGCCGTCGGGGCGCGCGCGGATCGGCTCCCAGAAATCATCGACCGGATAACCGCCGCGGCGATCGACGTCGACCACGCCGGTATGGCGTTTGGCGCGATAGCCGACGAAGCCGCCGGAATTCTCGCCCGAGAGATCGACCGAAACCGCGACGCCATCGGTGAGATCGGCATCGTCGATATCGACCAGGCGTTCGGCGTTGTGCAGCGCGTCGAGCTCGTCGGCGGTGAGGACGGCATCGCCGGTGCGGAAGCGCACCTGGGACAGCCGCGAGCCCTCGCGCACCAGGATCGGAAACGTCTTGGGGCTGATCTCGGCATAGAGCGGGCCGTGATAGCCGGCACCGATCACGTCGAAACGACGCGTGCCATCGGCGATCACGCGGGTGAAGACGTCGAGCCGTCCGGTCGAGCTCTTGGGGTTCGCGGCCGCGATGATCTCCGGCGGCAACGCGAGGCTCTCGAGCAGCGGCACGATGTAGACGCAATTTGTCTCCAGCACCGCGTCGTCGGCGAGATCGATCTCGTGCAGCTTCAACTCATCGATGCGCTCGGCAACGGTGGCGCCGGGACCGGGGAGAAAGCTCGCGCGCACGCGATAGGCGATGTCGCCGAGGCGAAGATCGAGGCTCGCGGGCTGGATCTGGCTCTCGACAAAGGGATAGACCGGCAGGATCAGGCCTGCATCCGCCATCGCCGCGATCATGCGGTCGGGCAGGATCCCATTGGCATCGTCTTGCAGCACGAACGACACGGACGCGGTCCCTCAAGACGGCTTAGAGCCACAAAAGGCCCAAAAAATGGATTTTACCGGTTAGCCGATGCCCGCCTTGACGGAAAGAGCGGGAACGAATATCAGCATGACTTATCCCGTGGTGATTTGAGCCGGCCGGCTTGCAGCCACGTTAAATAAGTCGCTAAACAGGCCGGGGACCTCAGCGATCCCGGCCCTTTAGGCCGGTTTTTTTGTGACCATTTTCGAAAGGATGGTCACGTTGGAGGTCCTATGTCCGAGTCCAAATCATCCGCCCGCTACCGCCCCGAAACCCGGCTGGTTCATTCCGGCACGCTACGCTCACAATTCGGCGAGACGTCCGAGGCAATATTCCTGACCCAAGGGTTCGTCTACGCGACCGCCGAGGAATGCGAGGCGCGGTTCAAGGGCGAGGATCCCGGCTTCCTCTATTCGCGGTTCTCCAACCCCGACGTGTCCATGTTCGAGCGCCGCATGATCGAGCTCGAAGGCGCGGAAGCTGCGCGCGCGACCGCGACCGGCATGGCGGCGGTGACGACCGCGATCCTCGCGCCGCTGAAGGCCGGCGATCACGTGGTGGCCTCCAAGGCGATGTTCGGCTCGTGCCGCTACGTGGTGGAGGATCTCTTGCCGCGCTACGGCATCCAGTCGACGCTGGTCGACGGGCTAGACCTCGACCAATGGAAAAAGGCGATCCGGCCGAACACGAAGACGTGTTTCCTCGAAAGCCCGACCAATCCGACGCTCGACGTGCTCGACATCGGCGCCATCGCGGAAATCGCGCATCAGGGCGGCGCGCGATTGATCGTCGACAATGTGTTCGCGACCCCGATCTGGCAGAGCCCGCTGTCGCTCGGCGCCGACGTCGTGGTCTATTCTGCGACCAAGCATATCGACGGCCAGGGACGCTGCCTGGGCGGCATCATCCTTTCCTCCGAGGCTTTCATCACCGAGCACATCCATAACTTCCTGCGCCAGACCGGACCGTCGATGTCGCCGTTCAACGCCTGGGTGCTGCTGAAGGGGCTGGAGACACTGGCGGTGCGTGTCCGCGCGCAGACCGAGACGGCGGCGAAGATCGCGGACGTACTGGCAAGTCATCCGAAGATCACGCGACTGATCTATCCCGGCCGCGCCGATCATCCGCAGGCGGCCACCGTGAAGAAGCAGATGCGGTCGGGATCGACGCTGATCGGGTTCGAGGTCAAAGGCGGCAAGGCCGGCGCATTCCGCTGCCTCAACGGGCTCAAGATCTCGCGCATCTCCAACAATCTCGGCGATGCCAAGAGCCTCGTCACCCATCCCGCCACCACGACGCATCAGCGCCTAGGGCCGGACGCGCGCGCCGAGCTCGGCATCAGCGAAGGCTTCATCCGCTTCTCCGCCGGCCTCGAGCACGCCGATGATCTGATCGAGGATTTTGTCGAGGCGCTGGAGACGGTGTGATCCAAGGCGAATGGCGAATAGGGAGTAGCGAGTAGGGTCAAGCCCCATTCGCTATTCGCCACTCGCCATTCGCTTTCAGCTTACATCGGCCTGTACGTCCGCACATCCGCCGGCACGTTGACGCCGAGCTTGATCTGGCCGACCGACTTGATGATGTCGTCGCCGAGCAACTGGGCGAAGCAGGCATAGCCCCAATCATTCATGTGCAGGCCGTCGGCGATCACGAAGCTGTCGATCGGGATCGACTGCTTCTCGTGCCATTCACGCATCACCTCAAAGCGCGGGAAGATGCTGACATGGCGGAGCTCGGCGATGTGGTTGAGCAGCCGGATCATTTTGTTGGCGCTGGCGGCGCGCTCGGTGACGCGCGGCGAGTATTGGGGATCGACCAGCACGACGTCCGCGCCGGCCGTCTGGATGCGCGCCACGCCATCCTCGACCATCTTTTCGGTCTCGCTCGGGTCGAGGTCGCGCAATACCGCATTGGTGCCGACCTGCCAGATCACGAGGTCCGGATGCGCATCGATCACCTCGGTCTGCAGGCGCCGCATCATTTCGGGCGCGTCTTCGCCGCCCCTGCCGCGGTTGACGACACGGATGTCGGCGCCGGGATATTGCCGGTGCAGTTGCGCCGCGAGGCGGTTCGGATAGGTGAATTCCGGCGCCGACGAGCCATAGCCCTGGGTCGAGGACGAGCCGAACGCGATGATCGTGACCGGCTGGCCCGCGGCAAGCTTGCTCGCGACGTGGGGCAGCGAGCCCATCGTCTTCGACACGCCCTTCGGCGGCAGGCAGGGCACACGGCGGAAGATGTCGCTGGCCGACTTCGCGACCTCCTTCACCTTGTCGATCGCCTTGCCGGCGATGCCCTTCTTGGCGGCATCGGCCTCGGTGGCACCCGTAGCACCGGACAGGATGGCCGGCGTGGATGGTCCCGATTTGTCGGATGAGGGGTGGGATTTCGCGCCCTCAGAAAGCGTCGCATGCTGGTCGCCTTGCGCAACTTGCGCGCGCAGCGGCGAGGTCGCGAGCACGGCTGCCGCGACAGCGGCTGCGACCAGCCATGCGCTTCGACAAAAAGGGCGGTAGGTCCTCATTAACGCTGGTTCCCTTTAGTTCTGCTGCGCCGGTCCGAGGTGGGCCGCGTCGATCACGAATTTCGACAGCGCGCGGCCGAGACAGGCATGCACCCGCTTGGCCAGTTCCACGCCGTGGGCGGAGCTGAACAGGTCGAAATCACCGGCATCGTTCCAGTGATGCATGATGGCGAAACGATCAAACAGCGGGACATCATGTTCTTGCGCCGACACCCGCATATTATCTAGGTATGGTGAGCCGGAAATCATGCTTTCGGTGCGGGGGCTGTACTGAAGATTGACCAGGACCACATTGGTTCCCGCCTGTTGCAACGCAGTAATCCCCGCATCGAGGGCATTACGAAAATCGTCAGGATCGATCGACCGGATAGCATCGACGGTTCCCGTCTGCCAGACCACTAAAGTAGGCCGTTTTGCTTCCACCAGCTTAACAAAGCCGGCCGCCATATCCTCCGCGGTCTTGGCGGACTGTGCTTCCACGGACAGGTTAACGGTGGTGCTGGGCAGGCTTTCCTTGAGCGCCGCCTGCAACTTTGCCGGGTAGGCGCTGGCCTCGAAGGAGGAAATGGTGGAGGAACGGCTGCCGACCACGAGCACGTTCAGGGGCTGGCCGCTCCTCACCGCCTCGGCCACCTTGGACAACGAGCTTTCGGTGGACAGCAGATTGGCCGGGACGTCGCAAATCTGCTCGGGATCGCCGGCGCGTGCCGGGGCCGCGGACAGAGAACCGGCCAGCAATGTCAGGCCCAGCACAGTCCATAAGCCAGACTTCATACCGCCCCTCCCGCCAGGTCGGCATTGCCGCCGGCGCTCTTGTATCGCGCGGCGCCTTTGTCGGCGGAGTGTTTGTACCACGAAATCACCCACGCCATGGCGCACATGATGACAATCCCAGTGACGCTGACCAGGAAGTGCATCCCGGCGCTGCCGGACACCTCGGCCAAGATGAAGTGCCCGGCAAATGCCAGGAACACGCCAAGGCAGAATATCTCAAGGGAGTGCTGGCCGCAGAGGATCAAAGGTCGCAGCCACGGGGATTTCAGGCCCGGCCAATCCCGGGGCAGGACGCGGACGGTAATGGCCGCCAGCGCCAGGAAATGGGCAAAGCGCAATACGTCCAGATCGGTCTTGTTGATCGGGTACATCCACTGCTCGATGCGGCGCGGCACGATGTGGCCGAGCTGCGGCAGATACCAGGACAGCGTGACCAGGAACGCCGCGAACAGATAGGCGATGCAGATCCAGAGCGTGATCGGGGAGGCCAGGATACGCGACATCCTTCTTGCGCCGCCGAGCGCGCACCAGGCGCCGAACACGAACAATAATTGCCAGGCGAACGGATTGAACGCCCAGACGCCGTTCGGATAGGCGCTGAGATAGAGATCGAAATGCCAGGTCAGGACGTAGAGGCCGGCCGAGAGCGCCAGCGTCACGTCGGTCCGCCATTTCATCAGCCACAGGATCAAGGGCAGGAACAGCATCAGCACGATGTAGAGCGGCAGCACGTCCATGTTGACGGGACGGAAGCGCAACAGCAGCGCCTGCACGATGGTGACATCGGGCTGCTTGAGGAAATCCATGATCCCCATCTCTTCGGTGTAGAGCGGGTTCTCGAAGCGGGTGGCGACGTAGGAGATTTCCGCAAGAAAGATCGTGAACAGGAACACGTGGGCGACATAGATCTGCCAGACGCGGCGCAGGATGCGCGCGGTCGCCACCACAAAGCCGGCCTGAAGCATTGCGCGGCCATAGACGAAGGCCGCGGTGTAGCCGGAGATGAAGATGAAGATCTCGGTCGCGTCGGAGAAGCCGTAGTTGCGGATCGTGAGCCAGGTCAGGATGTTCGTCGGCAAATGGTCGATGAAGATCAGCCACAGCGCGAGCCCGCGGAACAAATCCAGCCGCAATTCGCGCTCGGAGGTCGCCGGCATCGTGATCGCGGGCGCGGCGGCGACCGCTCCGCTTGCATCCTTGGCGTCGGCAAGCTGCGTTCCGGAAATTGGATCGGCAATCGACGTCATCGGGCACCATGACCGTGCGAAGTTTTGCGCCGCCCCGACTCGAAAAAGATAATATCCGCCCACCGCTTGCGGACAAGATACGGAATTGACGCGGATGCTCGCGCCTTTAGAGCGGAACTATGGTCAAACGGCGATGAAAAACACTAGCTGAGCAAACTTTCGTCACCCGGCCCAACGATTGGTTCCGACGGACTTATTGGCTATGATGCGACTTAAGGAGACTGAAACGTGTACCGCGCCGTCACCCGCGACATCGAAGTCACCGTCGAGCCGAACTTCCTGCCGGAACGTTCGTCGATCGAGAACCGGCAATATTTCTGGTCCTACACCATCGTCATCACCAATTCCGGCACGGAGACAGTGCAACTGCGCACCCGACACTGGATCATCACCGACGCCACCGGCCGCCAGCAGGAAGTGCGCGGCGAGGGCGTGGTCGGCGAGCAGCCGGTGCTCGCGCCGGGCGAGCGCTTCGAATACACCTCCGGCGTGCCGCTGCCGACCGCCTCCGGCATCATGAGCGGGCGCTACCAGATGGTGAGCGAAAGCGGCGAACGGTTCGAGATCGACGTGCCGACATTTTCGCTCGACAGCCCGGACGGGAAGAGAGTGTTGAATTGACGAGCGCGTGTGCCCTCACGGGGAAATCGTAGGGTGGGCAAAGGCGCGTCTTCGCGCCGTGCCCACCATCCAGATCCCGCTCGCGATGGTGGGCACGCTACGCTTTGCCCACCCTACAATTCTAAGTTCGATAGCCCTACTCCACGCCCGCTTCTTGCGGCGTGAATTCGTAGACCGACGAGCAGAACTCGCAGGTGACGACGACCTTGCCGTCCTTGACCATGTCGGCGCGATCCTTCGCCGTAAAGCTTTTCAGCATCGAGGACACCGCCTCGCGCGAGCAGGAGCATTGCGCGCGCAGCGGCAGCGGCGCGAACACACGCACGCCGCGTTCGTGGAACAGGCGATACAATAGCCGCTCGCCCGACAGATCAGGGTCGAGCAGTTCGACGTCCTCGACCGTTCCGATCAGCGACTGCCCCTCGACCCAGGCATCGTCTTCCGGAACCTCATGGGCGGCGGTGCCTTCGGGCGCATCGCCGGGATGCAGATCAGCCTGCCGCGCGCGCTCCGGCGCCTTCGGCAGGAACTGCAGCAGCATGCCGCCGGCGCGCCAGCGAACCTTGCCGCCGTCGCCGCCGCGCCATTCCTCGCCGACCGCAAGGCGCACGCGCGTCGGGATCTGCTCCGAGCGCAGGAAATACTCATGGGCTGCGTCTTCGAGGCTGCCGCCATGGAGCGCGACCAGGCCCTGGTAGCGGCTCATGTCCGGCCCCTGGTCGATGGTCATCGCGAGATGGCCCTTGCCGAGCAGCGCGCCGGAATCGAGCCCGTCGTGCAGCCGCGTCGCATCGTAGCGCGCATAGGCCCGCAGCCGATCGGGCGCCTTGAAATCGACGATCAGGAACGAGACCGGGCCATCGGTCCGGGTCTGCAGGATGAAACGGCCATCGAACTTCAGGGATGAACCGAGCAGCGTCGTCAGCACGATCGCCTCACCGAGCAATTTGCCGACGGGAGGCGGATAATCGTGCTTGTGCAGGATGTCGTCGAGGGTGGGACCGAGCCGCGTCAGCCGCCCACGCAGATCGAGTGCATCGATCTCGAACGGCAACACCGCGTCGTCGACCGGCACGGCCGATGGCGCGCGGGTCGGCGTTTCCGTGATCTTGATGTCGGGGGATTGTGAAACCATGGCGCTCTATCTGGGGTCTTGAGAGGCGAAACGAAAGGGGTTCACATTCGTCGTTTTGTTTGTCGTCCCTGCGAAAGCAGGAATCCATAACCACAGGCTACGGTCGTGGCACGAGCAAGCGGTTGCAGCGGAGCCCACCACGAAAGCCTGTGGTTGATGGGGTGG